>JAKAKU010000094.1 GCA_021824385.1 bacterium
TCATAGAAATATAAGGGGCGTGGTGGATTGGGAATAGCCGCTTTCGCCAAAAGGGGATCAAAGGGATAGGTGAGTACAACACCCTTTGGTAACGTTTTTAAAACAGCGAGTGCTTCTACCTCGTCAGAGGGAAGCATTGCTGGCGGTCGGCCTGGAATATACACCTCCAGAAGAGTTGAAACTGTTGTGGGTATGGTGAATAAAATAACAAGCGCAATTACTATCCTTCGAGTAGTACGTGACGCAATGAGTGAAAGTAATGCATGTACTGCAATACCTGAAAACAGGGCGGAAACAAATAAACTGTAATAGAGAAATTGAATGGTGTTCCACGCAGTACCTTTTTGTAAAAAGAGCATCGGAGCCAATACTCCTCCAATAACAATTGAACTCAAAAAAACGGTGACACCCGAAACAGATAGAACTCTTGATTTTTTTTGATATATTTTGGGAGTGAGTACTAAAAACAACAATCGACTTCCAAAATTCCCGATTATAAAAATAAAAAATGCCACCAGGTACCCCGCCAGTGCTTTGTAATATACGTGGGCAGCCCTCCAGTTTATGATTGCTTCAAACAATTTTGGCCAATAGAATCGGTCTGAGATGGCAAGCATTGTTTCTAAAAACCATCCTGGTTGAAACACGATGAGCCCTCCCGCACTTTTGTTGAGTGGTAAAAATAAAATGAGGGAAAAAAAGAGCGAAAGCACAAAAATATAAAACGTGGAAAATGACTTACTTTTCAGGTATTCGTATATGCTCTGAACAAACAGTGCCCCAAGTGCTAAAACTCCCGCATACACCTTAACAGATAGAAGGAGAGAGAAGAGAATAACCGCGGTAACAAATACTGCTTTATTTGAGTGTTTCGTGTGTTTTTGTAAGGTAACAAGTGCGAGCAGAAGTATAACGAGTGAAAGCGCAAAGGGAGGGTTGATGAGTGTTGAAATCGACTGCTGACTCCAAAACATCGATTCTCCGCTTATTCCCTGCCCTCTCAAAAGCGTAACGATAAAGCCAAAACTACCACCAAAATACACAAAAAAGGTACTCCACCAAGCAGCGCGCTTTGACCCTGTCCAATCAGACACAAATAGATAGCACAACACACCCATGCAAAGGGCAAGAAATGGCGGAATAATTTGGAAATACCATACTGAGACCGGAATAGTGGTTACCCGAAAAAGAAGTGCTAAGAGGAGATCAAAACCAATATGATAATTTTGCAGACCTGCTCCAGCAAAAACCGGCATGTGCAATGTTCCTCTGGCAAGCGCGTTTGCGAGCGCTAAATGCCAAATACCATCATGACCATTTGCTCCCCAGAAACCAATTCCTCCAACAACCGGCAAGCCACTTTTCACCATGGTAATACTCCACGAGAGTGTTCCAAAAACAATAAGAAGCAGTAATCGTTTATCTTCCCAAAACTGTTTTAAAGCTTTTTTTAGCATCTTCAACCAGACTTACCCCAACGAGCGCAACCATGATTACTCCATATACTATTGCTCCAACCAAAGACAAAATGACAATGCTGTAGGCAGTCACGGGAAGAAACATTCTCAGGATAACCAATACGGCCGCCATTAAGAGTGTCCCAATAAGTGGCTTTCCAATTGAGTGATACAGCGAAAAGTTTACTTGCTTCTTGGCAATGAAAATCGCCACAACTGAAGATGAACCGACTAACGAATACCCTACTGCTGCTCCGTTTACACCAAACTTCGAAGAAAGAAATGGCATAAGAAGCCATGTCAGCGCAGTCCACATAATCATCAAGTAAAAGGTGATTCTAATTTTTCCTATCGCATTCAGTAAGTTGGTAAGCTGTGTGGTTGCCGCTGCAAACATAAAGTTAACAGACACAAAAGTGAGCGCAAAAAGTGCCGGTTGCCACTGATTGTATCGAGGAATTACAGAAACAATGTATGGAGCAACAATGGATAAACCAGCAAGAGATGGGAAAACAAGGAAGCAAATAAAAAATATAGATCGAGTTACGCTTCTTGCCAAGTGCTCAGGCTCATCTTGCATGCGAGAAAAAGCAGGGAATGTAACGCGCGTTACAGTATCCATAAAGAAGGTTAGTGGGTATCGGGCAAATTTTACAGCAGTTCCCCAATAGCCTATTCCAACTGGCCCTAAAATTCCTCCCAAAACAATAGTCATACCGTCATCCTTGAAGGCTGCCAAAAGCGTATTTATTTGGTATGGGATACCAAATTTAAATAAGTCTTTGAGTGTGGCTTTTGAGAAAGCAAAGCCAGGACGCCATGGCTGCAACCAATAAATTGCAACAACACCAATAATATCCCGGGCAATAACGGCTATGGTGAAACTTTTTATTCCATAGCCATTTACGGCAAGATACACCAAGAGTACATAATACAAAACTTGCTCGAGAATTTGAGGAAATGTGAGCTTAATAAAGTCCAATTTCCGTTCCAAAAGAATTGAAGGAATACTTTTAAACGAAGAAAGTAGAAATGAGAGCGCAAGTGCATAGAGAAGCCAAACCCCATCAGTTGTGAGTGAGAAATGTTGTTTGAAAAATGGTGTAAGAAGAAACACCACAACAAGCAAAGATACAATCAATAGCTCTTGAACAAAGAAGGTTGTTCGAAGATCAGTTTCTGTCGGATGTGTTTTCTTTTGAATAAGTGCCGCCGCGAGCCCGATATCTGAAAAGTAATTTAAAAAGTTAATGACTGAGTTGAGGATGATAAACACCCCAAGCTCGGCAGGCCCTAAATAAGCCCACAAAAACCCCGCAGCAACGACAGCTATAACTTGTAAAAAGAAAGTTCTACCCGTGAGCACCACAATTCCTCTCACCGATCGTGCCTTAACGTCTTCTATCCCAATTTCTATTTCACTCGGGTCGCGAACTTCCACTGATTCTTTATTTTGAGCTGATGCCACGTATAAATTGTACCATTTTTAAGGGGATTAGCTTGACGTATTTCATATTATAAGATATAATTTGTTATTGTTTTGAGTGTATTTAAAGGAGCTCACCTTGCCAATACTTGTTTTTCAGTTTGCCAAGCCTGTTGTTTTTCTTACTCACAATCCAGAAGAAGTCATTCTTCAGCTATTCGGTCTGCTGAAACAAAAAAATGCTTCCTACGCGATTGTGAACGACGGCGGAGCTTACCAGTTTATTATTGAGCAAAGCGATCCATTTATCATTGAAGCGCTTGGCTCAATGGCACGTTTAACCATCCCCGACCAATTTGTTGCAGAAATGATACAGGGCGGATACCAAATTGAAACAAACGTGCAAATGGTGAAAGACAACATGTTTCACTTTATTGAAGTTCCCGCTAGCCGGAGAGTTGCAGCCCTTATATACACTGCTGACCAAGGTTTTGCAGCAGGATTTGCGAGATTACACCCACCTACCAAACAAACATTGCATTAAAGAATGGGGCTCAACTGAGCCCCTTAACTGTACCCTTTTGCCTGGAGTTTAAACGATTTTGCGTATTTTCCATTTTTAGCGAGAAGCTCTTCATGACTTCCATCTTCAATAATTTTGCCCTTATCAAGAACAATAATTCTGTCGGCATTCCGCACTGTACTAAATCTATGGGAAATAATAATAACAGTCTTCCCCTTCATAAATTTATAAATATTGTCAAAAATTTGAGCCTCTGACACAGCATCAATTGAAGCCGTTGGCTCGTCTAAGATAAGAACTGGGGCATTGCGATAGAAGAATCGCGCAATGGCAATCTTCTGCCACTGGCCTGTACTCGGCCGAATACCTCCCTTGTAACGCTCTGACAAAATCTGGTCCAATTTTTTAGGATATTTCATAACAAACTCATAAGCCTCAGAGTCTTTCAGTGCTTGAATTGCACGTTTACGATTGAATAATCCTGAAGATGTTTTTCCAATTCCGACATTTTCTAAAACAGTTAAATGGTCATACATATTGTAATCCTGAAATAGTATTCCTAACGTATCGTAAAAACTTTGGATTTTTATATCGTTGATATTAGTATTGTCTATGAGAACTTTTCCAGTAGGTACACGGTATAAACGAGAGAGGAGTTTTACGAGCGTTGTTTTACCAGCTCCGTTTTCACCGACTATTGCAATCTTCTCTCCAGGGTTTATAACAAGATTCAATGTATCAAAAATTTTAGCAGGCGAATTCGGATAGGAAAAAGTAACATCGTTAAATTCTATCTTTGGTGGAACA
>JAKAKU010000024.1 GCA_021824385.1 bacterium
GTCACAGAATCTGGAACGATCCTGAACTCTTCACCTGAACAATTCGAAAACCTGTTAGCAGTAAATGCGTTAGGACAAATGCGTGTTAACTTGCTAGCAGCACAACAAATGGTAAGTCAGAAATCTGGTCAAATTATAAATATTACTTCGCTAAGTGGAAGAGTTCCTCTCCCTGGTTTTGGAATCTACTCAGCATCTAAAAGCGCTTCAGAGAGTCTTGGCGAAGTTCTCCATTACGAATTGATAAGTTCGAATGTTCGGGTTACCAATATCGCGCCCGGTGCAATTAATTTTAGCGTAGATAGCCCGAAGCAATTGGCGCATCGACCCGTTAGAGAGAAAATCCCGTTGCTTAAATTTTTGTTACCGATGACAACGCCTGAAAAAATTGCCCATGAGATTGTTCGCCTCATTGATAGTGCTAACAATCCGATTCGGATAACAATGGGGGTTGATGCACAGGTAATTACCTTTTTGTATCGTTTTTTACCTTCGTTTATCTTTGAAAAAATTATTTTATATTTATGGCAAAAGAAATAAGAAAAACGTTACCGACAATTTCCGTCTGTATCGCTACATATAATTCAGGAAAAACATTAGAGCGATGCTTGAAGCTTATTCGTCAACAAGACTATCCCTCGAATAAAATTGAAATACTTCTCGGTGATGGGGGCTCCACAGATAATACGCTCGCCATTGCTAAGAAATTTAAGGCGAAGGTGTTACATGTTCCGTCTGAGAAACAGCATGCAGAATACAATAGGGGAGTTGCTTTCAATGCCGCCAAAGGAGAGCTCGCACTCATACTCGATCACGATAATTTCTTGCCAAGTCGAAAATGGTTAAAGCAAATGGTCGAACCACTACTCGTACACAAAGATGTATTAGCGAGCACCACTTGTTACTATCACTATGATCGAAAATATCTGTTACTTGATCGGTATTTTGCACTATTTGGGACTAGTGAACCATTACCCTACTACCTCCACAAAGCTGATAGACTCCGCCAATACGAAAAAAAATGGACCTTGTTGGGTGAATCTGAAGACTGTGGAAAATATTACAAGGTCAAATTTGAACACGATCCACGAAAGTTCCCCTCGATCGGAAGCAACGGAACATTAATGCGTCGTGAACTCGTAATAAAACACGCACATGCAGATGCTGATCACCATTATCCGATTGATGTTTTGTTTGATATGGTTTTGGAAGGCTACGATACGTTCGCATTTGTGAAAAATTCAGTGATACATCTGACCCACTCGCGAGGTATTGTCGAGTTTTTTAAAAGACGAATACGTTTTGTAAATAAGTATCATTTCGAAGAGCAAAGCAAACGGCGCTGGAGTGTTGTCATGAAAGGTGATGAGCTGAATCTTGGACTATACATTTTGTATAGTCTTACCCTGGTGAAACCAACATACGATGCATTTGTTGGTTTTTTGCGAATACCAGACATCGCATGGTTTGTTCATCCTTTCATGTGCTTTGGTACAACCGTAATATATGGCTATGCCACGCTTATGCAAATGCGTAAACACAAACACATTGGTATATGAAAAATGTTTTGTTAGTAAGTATTGGATATTCGCCAAATGTTGGTGGAATTGAAACTCACTTTAACGATTTAGTTTCTGGTCTTATTAAAAGAAAGTGGAGTGTGACAGTTCTTACGTATCAACCAATTACCAGCAAAAAACGCGCTCAGTATCGTGAACATCATTCAAATCTAAATATTTATCGATTACCAATTTTTAGGGGGTTATTCTATAGATTGGTTACTAATCCAATTCTGGAATTTATTTATCTAACTCCAGGCCTTTTCATTGGATTGTTTTTGTTGTTAATTAAAGAACGAAAAAGAATACAAGTAATTCATAGCCATGGTTTGATCGCTGGGTTTGTCAGTGTCTTTTGGGGACGAATTTTTCGACTGCGCGTAATAACTACAACTCATTCGGTTTACGAATTTCCCCGGGAAGGTTTGTATAGAAAAATTGCATTATGGATCTTTGGAAAATCAGATACCGTGCTTTGTTTGTCTGACCAATCTGTAAACGAAATTCTCGAATTAGGTGTAGAAAAACGAAAGGTGAAACGTTTTGTGTACTGGGTAGATTCAAATAGGTTTCATCGGATCGCTAATGCAAAGAAAAAGCTTGGATTTCAGGAGGGGTTCCTTGTATTGTTTGTAGGGAGGCTTGTTTCCATAAAAGGGGTGGAAATACTTTTGCAATCCTTAAAAAAGTGGCCCCAAAAATCAAAACTCATGATAGCGGGGATAGGTCCGCTTTCACAGAAAGTGATCAAATTTAGTCAAAGACACCCAGAAAAGCTTCAGTATTTAGGAAAATTGAAGCAGGAAGAACTTCCGCTCTACTATTCTGCAGCTGATGCCTTTATCATTCCCTCTATAAATGAAGAAGGCTTTGGAAGAGTCATTATTGAGTCTCTGATGTGTGGAACGCCGGTGATTGGGGCAAATAAAGGAGCGATACCTGAAGCGATGAATGAATCAGTTGGTGCACTCATTACACCTAGTGCAAAGTCTATAACCCAGACAGTGAAGAAATTTATTCGTGATACTGATGATCTCCACAATAAACAGCGCAAAGCTCGGAGTTTTGCACTAAAGCGGTATTCAGAGAAGAACATCAATATGATTATTAAAGCTTATTCTTCTGTTTCCGCTTGAAAGTGACCAATACGTAAAATCCGATTAATAAGGTCGCTCCGATTGAGATATCAGATCCCAGTCTTACATAAAGTGCAGGCAAATAGACTATTGTATATTCGGAAGAGCCTTGAACTTTCCATAAATTTGCATACCCATCTGCTGTGAAATGTTGTTGCTCCGGAACAAAACTGTATTTAAATATATCTATGTCATTTTTCAAATTTATCGGGACTATTTTCCAACTTGAATTCATATTTTTCCCAAACCATATATATGCAGGTTCTGAACTATTCAAAGTAATAACGTATTTGGTGTCTGAAGCTTTACTCACTTTAACAATGCTGTTACTTGAATGCATGAAACCGTTGCTGTCATCAGTTATCACATAGGTTTTATTTTTGTCAGCTTTATATGTTGTAAATAATGTATTTAAGTCAGAAACACCAATAATGTCTTGTGGGGCTCTTACTTCGTCAAAAACCGTGCTGTCACTGGCGTAAACAGTTAATTTTCCGAAGTGCTCTATGGGACGATATTCATTTAAAAAGACTTTTTCTCCTTTATCAGATTTTATAGCATTCAGGTGCACAGAAGGGTTGATGTAACCATCAACAGGGAAATAACTTACTTCAATGGCTACGACATCCGAATATAAGAACTTTTCGGGTAATTCTGTTTCAATTCCTAACGGCAGAATCAATTCGTGTGTGTTTTGATCAATTAGGTAACCCTTTTCTGTCTTTCCATCCCATCTTGAGCGAAGACCATTTTTATCAAGCAGCCGTGTTTCGATCATAACTTTGGTGTTGGTCGTAATTCCAAGGTGAAGATATTTAATGTTTCGAAAATCAGGAGATTTTGGTGTACAACTATAAAAAATATTTGTAGTGAGGGGACCTGCTTTAAAATTCGAGCATAACTCATCTACCCTTTTTGAGGGTGGATATGTCTCTTGGGTAAGAAAATTAATGTGGTTCGTAAACGCTTGATTTGCGATTATATCTCCGCGATCAACAAGATACTTAACTCTCAAGGACTTTAGAATATCTGATGTGTTTTGCTGCTGAATTCGTTTTCGTAATTCTTGGGTAAACTCACTGCCTGGCGTTCCTGGTAGTTCACGAGTGAGACTTCCACCACTTAATATATATGGTGTGATATCAACTCCACGATACTGTTGTTCTCCCCATTGTTGTGTGGTTGCATCACCGTTCATTATTGGGGTAAACAACATTCGACTATTCGCTGTTTTCCCATCAGCCCATTTAAGGAAATCGTTATAGTATTCTGGAGGCTTATTGGTAGTATCGGATTGTTGAAAGGCTGAACCGTTCCAAATCGGCAACAGGTAAACAAAAAACAAAATAATTATTAGCGGCCAGAACAAGAGCTGCGCTCGCTTTTTATCTAAATAGTCTTTTGTGCTTTGCAATCCGAGTGAAAATAGAATCGCATAAAACAACGTCAACACGAGCCCAAATTTCTCATATGTGTTTCTAAACACTTCA
>JAKAKU010000103.1 GCA_021824385.1 bacterium
TCCGATCTAAATACGAATTTCCTGTGTCCGAGTACACGCAGAGTGGTTGAGAGTACCCGTTTCTGCTCCCTGCACAATAGGTATTGTTGTCATAACAATCAGGTAATCCGTCGTACCAATTTCCTGGAGGATTTATATGGGTACAAAAACCTTGACCTGGGGCGCAAAACCCGGTTGAGCCACATGTTTGACCACAAAGCCGTGTACTTGAACCGCACGAGCAGTTGGCACCAGGAATTGTTTGCCCTGGGGCGCAAAAAGCATTTTCACAAATTCCTCCTCGACACACCGTTCCAAATCCTGCAGCCGAAGGGTTTCTGCATTGAGAATCGGAAGTACATGATTGTCCACACGACAACGTTCCGGGAGGAGGAGTCGCAACGGGTGGACCGCCACCACAGTTTGTCGTTCCACTACAATATCCACCTTGGGCCGCGCACTCAGGATGATTTGAGCCACTCGAGGCCGACCATGAACCACCTTTACCAGAACATGAACCGGGATCAGTACAGCCGTCGCAAGAACCTGGCCCAGGGCCACTTGTCGGCCCAGGGGTAGAACCTGGCGGAGGAGTTGGAGCCGCACCTCCATTACATGAGGACCAAGTCGCCCCACTCCACGAGCAAGAATTTGTAGCAGCATTGCAAGTACAACCAATAGCGAGACATTGATCAGAAGCTCCTCCAGGACATGTATATCCTGAAGGGTCCGGGCATTGGCTACAGTTACATTGAACTGGTGGAGTAGAAGGGTCGCCATCACAATCTTGAAAATATGGCGCATTTACATATGCGCTAATCGGATTTACTTTAGTAACGAAGAAAAATAATGAGATTATTGATATTAATATGAATCTCGATACTTTTTTTACTGACATACTATAAATTACACCCAATAACCCAAAGAATTCCATAGCGGTTTTCATTTGTCTTTGTAGGGGAGGATACTATAATCTGAGTTTCGCCTGACTTTAAATTAAGTCGTGAACCAAAAAAAGAATCCACCTTATGCTTATATAATTCTCTTTCACTTTCAGTAGTCTTTGTTAGGTCTACCCAACTGTTCTCAGATTCAGCCGCTAAACAAATAGTTTTAGTTGATTCGTCAACAGTATATCTTTGTGTTCCACTTTTTGTTTGATAGTAAATAGTATTTAAAAGTTGAAATAAATAGATTCCGCGATCGTTTATATACGAAGAGGTTCCACTCGTTACAAATAAAGGCGCTGATGGAGAGTTTTTTGCAGCTTGAATTTTAGAAAATACGGTAACGAAAACCCCTATTGCACATATAATTAAAGCTGCAAAAACTAAAACAAGAACTTTCTTAACCATAACTTCACTGTAGCATAAAAGGGAGGTTGAAAAAGAAATCTTATTTATCGCTGAAGAAGATCATACTGGGGTAAACAATACCTTCATTTGAATCTATAATAAGTTTTGACAGTTCAGGACAATGCATAGCAAAAGCATTCTTGTTACCATCGAGTATATAGTCTTGTCTCTGTTTGATAATCAACGATTTTCCTGGCACAAAAACATGTTCTTTTCCAAATGCTTGTGATTGCTGACTAACAAATGCATTCATTCCATACTTGCTTACATTAGCAGTCATCAGTGTATTAAATTTACAATAGGGCGGTTCGTTATCTTGAACGGCTACTTCCAGTTCGGATATCTTGATTATTTTTCCACTTTCATCTAGTTCAGGAAGTGACACTACCCACGTAACAATATTTCCATGCTTCCTGACTTCAACACCCGTTTCGGGAACAAAAACCGAATATGCGTGAAAAGTATGACCGTCTTGTGCATCCTCGGCAGCTAACCGTTCAAAACCTGGAACAGTTTTAAGTATTGGGTTGTTAATGTCTTGAAATCCCCAGGGTACACCAGAAATTATGGGTTTTGCCGTAATATTTATTTCTTGCGAAGAGATATTCACTGTATTCGAGTCGAGATTATCCGGTTTGTTGTTTCCTGCAAACTGCAAACTTGAAGTATTTTTGATCAGTTTTGAAAGCTCAGTGCCTGCTGCACTTCCGAACTGAGTTGCTGGAAACTCCATCAGGTTGGTTGGGTTATTGGTTGTATCCGCGAGCATTCGCGCTGCCGGCTCCATCACCACTTGTCCAAGAGATGGGTCAAATACTGCAATCCCGTCGGTGACAAGGCCCTGGCCATCCTCGAGTACTGAAATGAGTGCAACTTTTGATTGACTGGTGCCATCAGCAGAAACAGAAGGCACGAATATAAGCTTTTGTCCTTGGTTTGCAGAAATCCCATCAACTTTCAATTCACTACCAATTTGATAACCAACTAAAAAGGAACCAGGTTCGATTTTTTCACTGTTTTTTGTCAGTTCTGAACTATTCGTTACAAATCCATTTACGAGCACACCCCCCCGTACTTTGGTAACTTGTACATTCGCTTGCATCGATTTTTGAACATCAATAAGTGGTTGATCCCATCCATTGTCGGCAAGCGCAAGCCCTAAACTTTTAGTGTCCTCAACAAGGCTATGGAGGAGTTCTTTCTCAGAATCAGGGATAAGACTTGATTCAACATACGCCAGAAAATCATCACCACTAAACTGTTCAGGACTCCCAATAATTCCTTTTGCCTGGTCGACAACTTCATTAATAGGGGTAGGTTCTGGAGTAGCTTGATCTATTTGTGTAAGTGAAGCCCATGCAACTTCTATTGGAGCGCCGTTTGCCAGATTAATAATTTCAGCAGCTTTTACATCAAATCCACCGGCCAGGACAGCTGCCGCACTGAAGATTGCAGCACCTTGCATGACCTCTCTCGAATAATTGCGTTCCATATATTTTTCCAACAAAACTCTCGTTCTGTATGGTTATGGGTTTATACTATAGACCAAATGAGCCGGAATGTCAAACATTATGGGTAACGATACTTTTTGTGGAGATGAATTTTTTGGGGAGAAGACCCCACTGCCCTTGTCGGAAAAACTGAAGGGCCACCGAGAACCGAGTCTCAGAAGTCCTGAATTCATGTGTAACTTTGGATAGTATATCAGAAGATTATGAGAAAAAATAAACCGCCAAGTACGAAGGATTTCTTCATAGCTTGACGGTATTCTTGACTACTCACTGGCTACTTGGCGTGGCAACCAGTCAGGTATGCCGGAACAAAGTTCTTAGTGTCACAAACGACTGACACTACTTCTCCACTCGGGCTGGTAACAACGACTGATAAAACCGTGTCTGAAATCGGCACCGTGCAATCGCGATACTGCGTCATCACCCGTTCATCGTTCGGGTAATACATGCCTACCGACTCATTCCACCCAACGCCGTTGACCGTTGGCTCAAAAGTACAGAGCATCCGGGCTTTGTCAGTTGTTACTTCAACTACAGAACCCTTCACAAATGGGCTCTTCGCAAGTACGACTGATACAGAAACGACCAACACGAGAACAAACAACCCAATCCTTTTAAACACGTTCATGAGTGTCTCCTTCTCTTTGTCCTTGAACGAATCAACAACAAGACCTTGAAGCCGTAATATACATCCGCTCCATAACGCGGTCAAACAATAGTGTATGGAATATTTTTATTGTTTTGTTTCAATTCGCTAACAAAAGATTAGAGACTAGATTGAGTTATTTGATCGAGGAGAAATTTTCCCAAAGTTTTTGCTTGTTTTTCTGGAACAAATACAGTTCCGACAACTTTTCCATCTTTATTATTTGGATCACGAATTATGAATGTCAGCGTATAGCCTGAACCATCAGACTGTTTGGTCATTCCAATGACCTCATACTGTGCTTTATTTATTAATCCCATGCTCAATTATAACATGAGATTTAAATAATAGACCTCACTGGGCATAAAAAATAGGGAGATGTTTAAATCTCCCTAATAGCACAGCAATTGGCATTAAGAAACTCAAAAGTATTTACTTAATTGGAACCGTCAGGCGCTGGGCTAGGACTTGGGCTTGGATCGGCATCAGAGTTGGTTGGGATGTTTTCGGTATCTTGACCACAACCGCCAGCGGCGCCGCGACTATAGTCGCTTTCAGTACGCATGTTTTCACCGATAGCATCGCGAGCTTCGGTATGAAGCCCACCTTGATTATCGACATACATCGTATAGCCGCCTACTTCAATACTCTCAACCTGTGTGTTTTCTGGGCCATTACTCATAACATACTCCTTCTATCCTTTGAGTATTAGCCAATTGCCAAAAGTGCTTAGGCTAAGCTAGCCGAACGGAACCCGTAAATCAACGTTATTGTTTTGTTTCATTCATTTTAATGAATTGTTCAACTTGCTTGTTTATATCTCCAATCGTCATGTCATGCAAATAATCTTCACTAAAGGTTGATAAATCCTTGAGTTGCCGATCGACTTCCAGTACTTCTTCATTCACCCGAAGCGCCATATTATTGAACCCCACGAGCTTCATACCCGCAAGTGTTCTTACACGAGAAAGGGCAACATAGCCCATGCCGGGCAAGAACGACTTTGATAAGTCAATTTCAGCAGCATCCAAACTCATCCCCTGGCTTTTGTGAATGGTAATCGCCCACGCCAACCGAAGTGGCACTTGAGTAATTTCTGCTTTTACCATACCTTCTACTTCGACCGCCCAACTGTCGGGAGTTGCCGTAATTGTTTTGCCATCAAACGTTTTTACAATTGGATAGTTTTGAGAACTAAAGCCAATAACTTTCCCGAGTGTGCCGTTTACATACCCTGCTTCAAAATTGTTTTTTACAAACATAACAGCCGCCCCTTCTTTGAGGACTAAGTTTTCAGGAGCGAGACAACTTTTGCGCAAAATGTCGACTAAATCTGCTTTTCCGCTTGAACTCATTTTGTGTGCGTGGGGGACCTCATTTAAAGCTTGCAAATGCTTTTGATTGATAGAGTCAACATCTATGTTGTGGGTATAGAGCTTGGTTGGTGTGTCAAAACCTTCGATATCTTGTTCAAAGCGTGAAGCCAAATAATTCATGGTGTCTTCGGTAACGTCGTTGTTTCGAATATCTTGTAAGACATGTAAAAATGGGCCGTCTTGTTGGCGATGTTGCTCTTCCAAATAACATACCTTCAGGTCCATACTGTTCCAGACTTCAGATTTGTACACAAAACTTCCATCTTCCGATCCTCGTGTCACTGGGGGAAGCTGAAAAAAGTCACCACACATAATAACTTGCAGCCCTCCAAACGGCTTGTCATTGTATTTAAAGGCTCTGCAGACTTTGTCGATCATGTCGAGTCGGTACGCATGAATCATAGAAATTTCATCGATAATAAGTACTTTGGTACTTAAAAAACGCATCCGAAGATGTGGCTTATCCAAAAGGGCATCGATATCACTCCCCTGCAGGGAATCTTTGATTCCAATGCCACTCCACGAGTGAATGGTCATGCCGTTTATGTGTGTGGCTGCAATTCCGGTAGAGGCAGTAATGCCCATACTTACTTTGTTCCGGCGCAAATAATCAATGTATTGGTTTAGAACATACGTTTTTCCGCTTCCCGCCGCGCCAGTGAGGTACACAGAATTCCCCAGTTTCATTATTTGGAGCGCTTCTTGTTGTGTCATGTGGAGTCACCAGTATAACAGGGGTAAAAAGGCTATATAGTACTAAGCAAACTTATCCTCTTTAAAAAAGGGGTATGTTTTTGATATACTCCCGTGATCGTTTAGTTCATAAGGAGGTGCCGCCGTGTCGCGCACGTGTGGTCGTTGTAAAGGTTCCGGTTATGTGTATGGGAAATTGTCTGTTTGGGATATGGCTCAAGGTCGAGGTTCTAACTATGGTGAGTATCCTTGCCCGGTTTGCCAGGGGACAGGAAATAATCCCAACTGGTTAGAAACGTATTGCAATGACTGTCATGCAGTAATTGAATATCACATTAAATGGACACATATTCCAGATTTATGTCCTGATTGCCGCGAACGTCGTAAAAATCAATGGCAAGAGAGACCTTGTAAACATTGTCACGCAACAATCCGTTACAACACAACGTGGACCAACATTCCCGAATACTGTAAGGATTGTAACCAGTGGCTTGAGAAGCCCTGTAACGATTGTGGCAAACCAGTCCGTTACAAAGTCTATTGGGATAACCCTCCGAATTATTGCCAATCATGCAAAGAGGAACGTTCAAGGCTAAGAGCTCAACGTCAAGGAGGAGGAAGTAGCGAACCAAACAATCAAAATTCTCAGGCCAGAAACGCCATTAACGAAGTTGGGTTGAACAAATATCAGCAGCGCAAGTTTCATGAAGCGCTACAACGAGAAGGCGGAATACTTAGTTACCAAGAACTAGTTTCGCTTGCTTACGATATTAAAACCGAATTTGGTGGATATCGGTAATCACAGTGGGAGTGTTTGCACAAACACTCCCAAAAGTTCCATTCTTGTGCAAAAATACACTTATGCAAGAAACTATCGAAAAATTAATAGGACTAAAATGTTTTGTCGCTAATCACATTTATGGGACCATGTTTTATATGGATTTTGGATACCCTGTCGTTGAATTTAATGATAAGGGGGAGGACATGAGCGTTAGAGGTGAGTGGGGAGTGAGCGTTCTTGCCGCTTCTTGGGAAATTAAATACAAAGACCAAAACCATTCTGTCACCTCAGAAAATATAGCAGTTGAACGAAAAGCGGCTATAAGTGATTTTATAGGACAAACAGTTGAAGATATAAATTTTAATTCAGAAACTTCTCGGCTTTCTATCTTTTTCTCACATGAAATAACACTTGAAATATACACAAATTATGCAGAAGCGATGAAAGATAATGAGGCAGAGTTGTGGTGGATAAAAACACCACATTCAATCGTTAGTTTTACAAAAGGTGGAAAATTTGAAGAGCAAGAGACACCGAAGGGAAGCAACGTGCTCACCGTTCCACACAAAATCGACATCAACTGATAAATTGATATAACTGTAGTACAATATTCCTGCAGTATGATCTTCGATATCTTTAAGAGAACAGTAGACATTGTGGGTGCCACAGTGCTTTTGATTGTTTTTTCTCCCATTGTGCTCGTTACCGTCATTGCCATTAAGCTCACTTCCCCTGGCCCTATTTTTGCAGATACCCCTGAACGAGTTGGAATGAATGGCAAACCGTTTTACCCTTATAAATTTCGATCTATGATAGTCAACGCATATCAGCTTCTTCACACCGACCCGAGATTTAAAAAAGCATATGAAGAGCAACAAAAGTCGGGAAACTATAAAATCAAACACGATCCACGTGTAACACCGGTTGGAAAAATCATTCGCAAGCACTCTATTGATGAAATTCCACAACTCCTCAATGTACTAAAAGGTGAAATGAGTATTGTTGGTCCTCGCCCCTATTATGAAGAAGAACTCAAAAAACAAATGACGATTTATCCTGATAAAAAACCGCTTTTGAAAGACTTACTCAGTGTGCGCCCTGGGATTACTGGTTTTTGGCAGGTATCGGGCCGAAGCAGTGTGACCTTTGATAAACGAATTGAAATGGATGTGTATTATGCCCGGAAAAAATCTATTTGGCTGGATATTATGATTCTTCTTAAAACCCCATGGGCCATGATCTCGGGGGAAAATACAGTATAATTCGTGCATGAGTGTACGCGAACGAATTCGAAAAATAAAACACCTTCAAAATAAATATTTTATTTGTGTCCTAGAAAACCCGAAAGACGCAAAAAACATTGGCTCCGCGATACGTAATATTTCAGCCTTTGGTGTCCAAAAATTATATGTCGTAGGCGGAGCTGACATGGTGAAGGATTTTGAAACTTCTAGAAAAAGTAAACATCTATCAGGACTCAGTGTTGGGGCTAATAAATGGGTATTTGTAAAAAACTTTGCTACAACTGCTGAATGTATTGCTCATCTTAGGAAAAACCTTTACACCATTGCGGTAACCTCTTCTCACACGAAAGGTAAAAACAATATAGACCTTTATGAAGGAACATTTACTCAAAAGCGACTGGCTGTGTGGTTTGGAAATGAAGCACGGGGCATTTCTGACGAGGCTGTAAAAGCATCAGACATCTGTATTCAAATTCCCATGGGAGGCATTGTGGAAAGCTTGAATCTCGGAACAAGCACAGGAATTATTTTGAGTTTTATTGGATATCAGCGACTCAAATTTATTTTTGAAAACAACAAAGCAAAGTTTAAACCCCAAGGAATTGCGAAACTTAAAATGCGCTCCTGGAAAGACTTTTTTAGTTTGAGAGAATAAATTACTAATCTCTCAAATCGTTAATTTCGTCCATGATTATTTTTCTTCTTCAAACTTTTGGAAGAGTGCTTTGGGGTCGGTGTTTTTGATTTGAGTTAATATATCTTTCAAATGATCTGCTAATTTTCCACTGTTTGTCCATAGATCGTGACTCGTGAGCCCGTTCATTTCATAATATTTCTCTGTAGCATTTGGCGTGATGGGCTCAAGTAAGCTTGATATCACATAGGTGAGAGCAACCAATGAGGGAGCATCTTTTTTAAATGCTGCTTCGTTTTCTTTTTTAGTGGTCCAGGGTTTTTTGGTGTCAAACAATCCGTTGGCAAATTTGGCAAGTTCTTCAATTTCTTGATAGTAGTTTTTGAATTCGCTTTTAGTTAAAAATTTGATTGATTTTGAGAGTGCTTCCTCACACTTTGTAACAACTTCTGCTTCAATGTCGCCTTCCAGTTCAACACCTTTATATAAACTTAAGGTGCGATGAATATAGTTTCCCAAGTGGCCGACCAAAAGGTCATTATTCTTTTTGAAAAAGTCACTCCATACAAAGTTGGCGTCTGAATTTTCTGGCAAGATTGTGGTTAAGTAAAACCTCAAAGCATCTGAGCCAAATTTTTCAATAAACTCTGCAGTGTCTACAACCACTCCCCGACTTTTTGAAAACTTTGCACCATCAAGATTTAAATATTGGTTGATGGCGGGATAATTTGGCAGATTCAAAGTGTCATCAAAAGTCATAAGTTCCCCCGGCCAAAAAATAGTGTGGAAAACTAAGTTGTCTTTGCCCATGAAGTAATAATGTTTAGCGCTTTTGTTTTTCCAAAATTCGTTTATGTCTTTATGGTGAATATCTCCCCACTCAACTGAAGCCGAATAATAGCCAATAACCGCGTCAAACCACACATAGATACGTTTGTTTTCAGCGCCCTTCAAGTCTTTTGCAATCTCTGCAGGAATTTCTACGCCCCAATCAAGATCGCGAGTAACTGCTCGTGCTGATAAACCTCGTTCGAGCCATTTATCGGTTTCACTTTTAACCCACTCACGCCACGCTGGACTCTCGGAATCGACATATGATTTTATTTTTTCTTGTAGTTCTTTCCATTTAATAAATAAATGATCGGTGTCTTTAAGTGCCACTGGTTTTTTATCGATTTTACTTACAGGATCAATGAGGTTTTGATTGAGCAAACTCCCACAGTTGTCGCACTGGTCACTTCTTGATTCTTTGTATCCACACACGGGGCATGTGCCCTCTACATAGCGATCGGGCAAAAACTTCTGCTGACTTTCTGAGTAGTATTGTGGCTCAGTCTTTATTTCCAAAAGGTTTTGTTTGTGGAACGCCAATAAAAATTCTTGTGTAATTTTTCGATGATTGTCTGTTGCGGTTTTTGTGTAAATATCAAAACTGAGGCCTAAAGCCTTAAAAAGCTCAACATTACGGGCATGATACGTTTCTACAATTTCAGCAGGAGTAACTCCCTTTTTGTCGGCTTCAACAGTAATCGGTGTGCCAAAGCAATCCGATCCTGAAGCCATGAGAACCGGATGGCCAAGAAGCCTGAAAAATCGCGCAGTCATATCGGCCGGAAGTAAATATCCAGCAACGTGCCCCACATGGAGATTGCCGTTTACATATGGCCATGCAACACCAACGAAAATAGGTTCATTATTCATGCCAGTATTGTATCATGAGATATATGTACATTTTATTTGGCCTTTTGTCTGCACTCTTTGCTTCACTCGTGACAATTTTTGGCAAAATGGGCCTCAAGCGCGTTGACCCTGTTTTTGCGACATCAATCAGAGCCGTTATTATGGCTCTCTTTTTTGTGATTGCCGTTTTTGTTCTTCAAAAGGTGCCAAAAAATGGGTTTTCAAGCCTTTCTACAACTGATTGGCTTCTAGTTATTGGTGCCGGTATTTGTGGAGCACTTTCGTGGGCTTTTTATTTTCAGGCGCTCAAAATGGGCCCAGCGACACGCGTTGCAGGGCTCGATCGCCTAAGCCTGGTGTTTATTGCCATATTCTCAGCAATTGTACTCGGAGAACATTTTTCAGTAAAAAGTGTGGTTGGCGTTCTTCTTATGGTTGGAGGCGTCTATATGCTCACCCTCTAATTTAGGCTATACTAATGGTATGGCAACCCTCAAAGGATTTC
This sequence comes from bacterium, assembly GCA_021824385.1. GTDB lineage: Bacteria > Patescibacteriota > Microgenomatia > UBA8517 > UBA8517 > UBA5941. Next base: position 10,405 of record JAKAKU010000103.1, read on the forward strand.
GAGACTTTTCCCAAAACCAAATGGCTCTGCGAAAAGCAGTACTCACACAAATTGTTTCGGTGTTTGAAAAATATGGTTTTACGGAATTGCAAACCCCTGCACTTGAATATCAAGAAGTGCTTCTCGGAAAGTATGGCCCTGAAGCTGAAAAGCTTATGTATCTCTTTAATGACCCCGGAGAGCGTGCAGTCGGGCTTAAATATGACCTAACTGTGCCACTTGCCCGCTATGTGTCGGATAATCGAGATCTTCCACTTCCTTTTAAGCGCTATCAAATTCAACCGGTGTATAGGGCTGAAAATACCCAAAAGGGACGCTACCGAGAATTTTTTCAATGTGACGTTGATACAGTTGGCGTAAAAACTCCGGCGTCGGATGCCGAAATACTTGCGGTTATTTCAGATTCGTTAAGTGCTTTAAAGTTCCCTGACTACACCATTCAAGTAAACTCACGTCCAGTACTTTTTGAAATTATGGAGCGAGCGAATGTAGAAAAAGACAAATGGCTTTCGGCGATTCAATCCATTGATAAACTCGACAAAAAATCAACGGACGAAGTGCAGGGAGAACTAAATGAAAAAGGTTTTTCACAAACACAGATTGTTGAAATATTTGCGTCACTCAAAACTGCCAAACCCGATAACTACTTAATACAAGTACTCAACATGGCAGAAAAATTGGGGGCAAAAAACATTCAATTTAACCCAGCAATTTCCAGGGGCCTCGATTATTATGATGGACCAATTTTTGAAACCATTGTGCATGAACCAAAAATTGGATCGGTGACTGGTGGCGGCCGATATGACGGACTTTTGAAAGCACTGGGCGGACCTGATCTTCCAGCCGTTGGAACAACAATTGGACTTGAGCGAATAATTGATGTGATAGAAGAACTTGGACTTTGGAATGACATGAAACTCCAGCGAACAACCGCACTGGTAACTGTTTTTGGAGATGAATTTATGGATCAATCAATTGAAGTTACAAAACTTCTTCGTGAACATGGCACCAATGCAGAACTCTATGTAGATGGGAATGCAAAAATTGAAAAACAATTAAAATATGCCGACAAGAAAAATATTCCGTTTGTAATAATTGTTGGCGCAGATGAAATTGCTCAAAAAGTAATACGAGTAAAAAATATGGTTGAGCGAAGCGAACAAATTGTGTCTCACGAAGATTTAGCCCACGGCCACCTGCCTTTCTAACCTCATTTTATTTTGTAACGAACTCATAGTATACTTGTGCAGAAATCTTCTCAGGTAGTGTTTGTTTAACGAGGAGGCAATTTTGGTAAGTTTATTGGTACAGTGCCCGCTTACATCGAGAACGCCGTGGGGACTGTTTATGACTACCCACGAGCAAGTGGAAATGGCAAAACGAATGAATGCGGATGGAATTGATTGGTGGCCATATCGGATACCACTTACTGAGCTGATGCTCGGGACAATTCTTACGGATGACCTTCCCCATATTCGATCCTGCCATATGAGTTTTCGAGGGGAAACCGTAACATCGACTCTTGGCGCATTACTCAAGTTACATATAAGAGAAGCTGCGTTCGGGGCCGCAATTATGGGTTTGATGCCCTACTATTACCGAAGTTTTAGTACGCTCGTGAAGCTCAATAGCCTCATGAAGCACCCGATTCCTTCGGTTATATACCCTCACCGCTGGTGGGAAGGGCACACGGTTTACCCGAACTTTAACAAACTGGCGGAGCCGCTGGTACAACCGTCAAACGAGATGGTTGAGCACTGGGGCGTGAACACTTTGGAAAACTTTGTATCGTATGCGAATATATATGGAGTGAAGTTTTGTCTGGACTTGTTCCATATGAATTTCATAAAAAAACCAGACGGTATTAATGCACTTGCCGGTTGGGAAGAAATGTTGGGCGCACTCATGCCACACACCAAGCTCATTCATCTAGGCGCAGGGAGGCCTGACTTTCTGAAAGAGCAAAACGATGCGGGAATTGATAGTATGATGTGGCTTAAGGACTTAATTCAGCCATATCCACGAAGCAGAATTTGGGACATGCTGTGGTGGATAAAGTCTCATGGCTATGGGCATATTCCCATTGTTCTCGAGATCCCCTCGAGCGGAATTTACGAAATGAGCCCTTCTAAGGCTCAATCGAGATTTCTCTCAAAAGCCGAATATGAGCAAATCATGAGGAAGATCATTCAGAACATTCGGCAGTTTATGTCTTAGTCTGCAACTGATAGCAAGGGCGACACTCTGTCGCCCTTTATTTGTTTCAAAATATTAAAAAATCACCGAAAAACAAATTGACTTAATTATAGGTGAGTGTTAGTATTGGCCTGATGGAATATTCCATCAGCACATTTTAGGGTTCTGGAGGTATCTTATGACAGACCCAAAAGATAAAGATGGTGAAAAAGAGTCTGGATCTGGTTGGGATTGGTTGTTTGGTGGGCCACCTGATAATATGAAGGAAGGCCAAGTGATGGAGCGTTCGGGATCGATTGGTGGCGGTATTCAGCAGGAATATACAAGCGTACCGACCAATGACGGCGATACCATGACGGTTGGTAAAACGTCTGAAAAATACGGAGACGATTACCACGAAAAAGGCCATGTCACTCAACACGGCAAAGACAGCGATTGGAACAACCATTACGATTCGAAAAAATAACACCATCTAGTGCTTTTATGAGGGGCGTTCTATTTTGAACGCCCCAACTTTTCTCAATGGCAAAACTTACTAATTATATTACTAATGCACTCCGTGTTAGCCCTGGGAAGAACAACAATACCTCTACACCACTGAGGAGAATGACCCTTCTGCTTTTATATGACTATTTTGTAAAAAAAGATCTTTCTTATGAGGACTTCGTAAATCTTGGTGTCAATTTTTTTAAACTTCAATATTTTACAAGAAACTTAATACAGGATGATCCTGAATTATTTTCGATAGGTGATTCACTGTTGGATTTAAAAAACCAGAAAAATACCAATATTGCTAAGGAGAGAATTGAGAACTACTTATTTAAAAATAAGGAAGAAACTGAAAAGTATATTGATGTACTTTTGAAGTACAAAGAAGATTAAGATGCTTCACATTGAAGCGGTTATTTGTTTAACGTGCCCACTGCTTCACTAATATTTTGATATCCGTCTTTTTCAAGAAGTTTTACGAGTCCTCTATTTATTTCACCAATAAGCTGGGGACCTTCAAAAACCATTCCTGTAATGATTTGTACAAGGGACGCTCCTAATTTTATTTTGTGATATGCATCGTCAGCACTAAATACTCCTCCACAGCCAACCACAACAAGTTTTTTGTGATATTTTTTGTAGGTAAATGCAATGAGTCGGTTTGATTGCTTCCACGTGGGCTTTCCACTAAAGTTACCCTTCCCTATTTTTGTAAGTTCATCCTTGTTGAGAGCCGGATTTGTTCTATCTTTAGCAAGGTTTCCAAAAATAACTCCTACGACGTTGTGTTTTACAATCACCTTAAGCAGTTCATCTGCTTCGTGATCGGTGAGCTCAATAGGCATTTTAATAAATACTGGTTTTTTGAGAGAGAGTTTATCGAGTTGAACAAGCAATCGCTCGAGTTTCTTTGGTGTAGTAAAAGGTTCTCCTCCAAACGCATTGGGACAACTAATGTTTATTTCATAATAAGTTCCAAGCCCTGATCTATCAAAAAGTTCAGCAGTTTTTATATAATCTTCAACCCCTGTTTTGTCAGTGTTAGTTTTTTCACTATTTGTTTTGGCAATACTAATTCCGAGAGGGATCTCGATTGGCATGCCTTTTAGTTTTCGTATAATTTTTTTCGCACCCGTACTTTTGAGCCCTTTGTTTACCAACAATGACTTAGACTTTGGAAGTCTTCCCAGTCTCGGTTTTGCATTCCCCTCATACGAGCCATACGTTACGGACCCGATGGTATGAAAACCAAAACCAACGTACGGTAGTATTTGAATAAGTTTTCCTTCGTAATCAAATCCTGCTGCCAATCCAATTGGGTTGGGGAATACCACACCTGCAATTTCCTGACGAAGTGCCGTTTTGTTTTTGTAGAAGAAAAAGTATGCTGTTAAAAAGCGGGTGATAGAAAATTTGCCCAAAAGTTCTCCAAATGAAGTGACTGAGTCGTGAATTGTTTCGGCATCAAACAGAAAAAACACCGGTTTGATAAATTGAACATACAATGCATGTATCACGATACACCGATTATACTCTTACATTTGCTTTGTGGGGAGTTCAAACCAAAATGTACTGCCATTGTTTTCTTTGGAGATAACACCAATCGTGCCGCCGTATTTTTCAATTAAGAGCTTACTTATATAGAGCCCCAAACCGGTTCCGATTGTTTTTCCTACTTTTGCCTCAACTCGATAAAACTTTTGGAAGAGTTTCTTTTGTTCTTCTTTAGATATTCCAGATCCGGTGTCGATTACTTCTAGTCGAACTTTGTCTGCAGAAGGATTGGTTATGCGTATAGTTACAGATCCTTTTTCAGTATATTTAATGGCATTACTTACAAAATTAACCAGTACCTCGTGCAACTTGTCACCGTCTGAGAAAACAAGATCGTTTACGGTATTGGCCATTTCTACACCAAAATGTAACGCTTTTCGCTCAGCCTCAACCTGAAATTCACTGTATACCCCATGCGCAGTATGCCCAATGTGAACATCTTCGTCTTGGTAAAACATACGATTTTCTTCAATACGACTTACGTTCAACATATTGTTCACGAGCCGGATCATACGCTCTGTGGAAACTGCAGAGTCCACCAAAAAGCCTTTTGCTTCAGGTGAAATAACTCCAGCATCTCCCCCGATTACCATAGAAAGAAATCCTTTGATTGCGGTAAGCGGTGCACGAAGCTCATGAGCAGCCATATTGATAAACTCATCTTTTTTGGAATCAAGTTCCTCAAGCTGTTTTTGCAAAAGAGTAATATTTTTTCGCTGAGTGGTTTCGTGGTGAAGATTTTGAATAAACAATCCAACCAACGAGCTGTTTAACAGAATAAGCAATATATCGCCAGCGAAAGAATTCAAAAAATGGGGATCGAGAAAAACCTTAGTAGCAAGAAGTACGGTAATGACTAATAAAATGAGAACGATTAAAACTGTTTTTGCACGGGAAGACTTGGGAGGGGCATAAGCAGGCATACCTTATTTTAAGCTGTTGGGAGGCGAAAGGTAAAGGTGGTGCCTTTGTTTTCCTCACTGACAAAGGAAATGGTGCCACCCATTTTTTCGAGAAGCATACGTACAACGAAAAGTCCAAGGCCCGTACCATTGATATTCTCCGTGCCGGTTTGATGTGCTCTAAAGAACTTCTGAAATACTTGGGCTTTTTTGTCTTCAGGAATTCCAAATCCAGTGTCTGCAAAGCTTACTTCTAAGAAGCCGTCCTTTTCAACACTGCTCACATTCAAAGTGCCTCCCGAATGGTTGTATTTAATTCCATTTGAAATAAGATTTTCAACCACTTCAGTAAGTTTAGCTTTATCAGCCTTAACCGTTGCGTGCGATTGGTCCATGGCAGTCGTGACGGTAACCCCAAACGTATTTGCAAAGGGCTCTTGCTGTTTTTTGACTAAATCGACTATTTCAACCAAATTCACATCTTCTGTGACAACTTGAATAGTTCCTGACTCAGAACGCGCAACTTCAAGAAGATCGTTAATCAGCTGCTTTAGTCGCTCCGATGACTGCTTAATGGCATTAAAATCCTCTTGAATGTCGGGCTGAAAGGTAGCACTTTTGTCGGAGATAATATCGACAAACCCTGAAATGGCCGTGACAGGAGCTCGTAAGTCATGAGTTGCGATAAAAACAAACTCGTCTTTGAGGCGAAGCAGCTCTTTTGCCTTTTCAAGTTCGCGCTTTTCGGTTTCTTGGAGCTCCAAATTTGTTTTAACACGATCAATGGCAAGGCCAAAAACCGTCGTGAGTCGAGTGAGGGTATTTGCTTCAAACTCAGTGAGTTTTTGTTCTCCCCTCGCCATAGTAAGCGCAAAACACCCCAGAACTTTATCACCCAAAATGATTGGGTACACCAAAATGTTTTGTGTACCCAGTGCCGTGTTGATCCCCGACAGATCATCTTGTTTTACATACGGGGTCCATACGCGCCAAATATCGTGGCTGGACTCACTCATATGAGTACTGAACACTTTCACAAGTAAATTCTCAGAATTATTCATATCGAATTTCATTTCACTTACATGAATGTTGCATGCTTCCATGATTGTTTTATTTATTTCAGTTTGAGTGATGGCAACCATGGAAAGCGGTGCACTGGGGGAGGTTTCGAGAACGACAATGCCATCGGAAAACCCAAGAGATTGGGTAATAGTTTCTATTGAGCGCTGCGATACGTCATTCAATGAATAACTCGAAATCATGATATCGTACAGCTTCTGAATAAGCTCAAGCGTTTTGTTGGCGTTCACCAAATCAACGTTTTTGGTGTAGAGCTCTTTGGTAATGTCTTCAAATTGAGTTTGAGGAGTGGGCTGCATCTTTAAAGTTTAACACAGACTGAAGAATTGGGACTGTTATACGATCAAGCTTTCTTTAAACTTTTCATTACTAGAAATATAATTTATAAAAGCTTCTTCTCCTTCTTTTCCTAGTTTCTGTATAACGAGACGTAATGAATATTTGTTGTCGGAAATTGGCTGCATATTAATTAGAATGATATTTCCTTCAAGCTTATATATTTCTGACGTTAATTCAGACATTATTCCTTTTTGATCATCACCTGAAATCCTGATAGTTGTAATATCTTCTGTTTCCTTATTAATTCCTTTTCTGTCTAACCAATTTTCAATTTGGGAATCCATTCCAGTCCCAACACCGACATAAAAATACAGGTCATCAAGCGACTGCAGTTGCAAATTGTTGAGCAGACTCTGCGTTCTGTCTCCTAAATCAGATAGAACAAGATATCCTCGAGGCGATAGTATTTGCTCCATTCGCTTCAATCCCTCCGTCACCAACTCGTCTCTCGACTTGAGAGTGAGCTGTGATTCAATTTTTCTTTTTGTCGAGGGCAAACAATAGTTTGCTAGCTCTGGCTCTGGAGCACGTCTTGATGTTCCTACTTCCAGACTCACTTTTGCTGCATTTGGAATAACTGTGGTTAAAGGGTGAGGTACTCCTTCAACTATTATTCCACGAGTGCTGGCACCAATAACATCATTAATGCCGTATGCAATATCCACACCTGTTGCTCCTCTGTGGAGAAATTTAACTGTTTCTCCATTTCCTTCAACAAAAACTGCCTTAAGCAAATAGTCTTGCAAATCGGAGTCTCCTCTTTTGATCTTAGAGATAACCCCCCAGCGATTAAAAGATTCCATTTCATGTGTCGAAACGGCAATTTCAAGAAGTTGTCCATCAGGTAGAACTACCGTCGTCTGAATTGCCTCGTATCCGTTATCTCGCTTGTTTCCACCGATATACTCATCGTACCTTGAAAAGTCGACATCCTTGCCAAATAAAGTGTGGATTGCGCCCGTTGCTAAATAGCAATCAGCAACAGAACTAACCTGAACTCTGAGACTCACAACATCATTGATAGAAGAAAAATTACTAATTCCACTTCTGCCCTTCATTGCTTGCAATTCGCGTTTCTTGTATAGATTGTAATATCCGCCAACCCTAACTCCAACATCTCCTTTTACTCCATTTTCAGAAAGACAAACTGAGACGAGTGAAGTGTAATGTCCCAAAAAATTCTCATTCAGTCTTGGATCGTTATCAATTTGGGTACTAACTTTATGGTATAAAATAGGATCCAAATACATGAAGGAGATATCTTGAAGTTTATTTCTGACATCCCACATTCCTAAAGCTTCCGCTAGTGGAGCATATATTTCCAACGTTTCTATTGCCTTTTCTCTTTGTTTTTCAGGCTTCATTGAGTCAAGAGTGCTCATATTATGAATACGGTCGGCTATTTTCACCAGACTCACACCAAGATCAATATATTGCCTGTCCATGACCTTCCTGTGTGTCTCACCATCATCAGAGTTTCCATCAGGACTTATAAATTTAGAGACTCCATCCACTATAAAAAGAACCCGTTCTCCAAGCTCCTGTTCTATGAATTCTTTTGAAACATCAGGGCAATCCTCAACAACATCATGAACCCAGGCAGCTGCCTTTATCTCAGTATCATCGATCCCCCACTCGTCTAGTATCGAAGCTACTGCCTGACAGTGTGTCCAATAAGGCTCACCTGATTTCCTAAAAACACCATCATGTGCGGCTATTGCAATCGATTTTGCTTTGGTCTCAAGCTCACTTGTGGGTACGTACTCCTGAAAGTGGGGTAAAATATCTGGACGAAGTTCACCAAGTCTATCAATCATATTATGGGGGATTATAGACCTGGCTTAGAAATTATGCAAGAATTGATTTAAAGGTAAATATTACCAATGTTTCCATACAAAATCTAACTTGTGGTCAAAGAATAATATTGATTACCTTTTTCGGGATATAGATGATTTTTTTATATTTTTCTGTGTGTAAGTATTTAGATAAATCTTGTTGTGTCTTGGCCAAATCAATAATTTCTTCCTCAGAAAAATCAATTGACGAATCCAACTTTAAAGTTCCTCTAAACTTACCATTGATTTGTACACTCAAAACAATTGTTTCCTCCTTTACCTCGGACGATGACGGCCAATTCTGTAGATGAATGGAATATTCATTACCAATACGTTCCCAGAGCTCTTCCGCGATAAAAGGTGCCAATGGTGCTAATACTAGTAAAAACTTCTCAAAAGAGTCCTTGCTTATCGAGCCTAGTTTCTCAACGCCATTCAGATATTTCATATATTCGCTTACTGCCAGATTGTATTTCCCTTGTTCAAAGTGGCTTGTTACTTTATTTATCAGTGAGTTAATGTTTTTCTCGTCTTGAATTAATATATCCTCAGTTTGAGAAACAATGACTTTGTCAATCATTTTCCAAACTCTGTTAACAAAACGATTAACACCTATTAAACCGTCCGTACTCCAAGGCTTGGCTTGTTCTAGTGGTCCCATAAACATTTCATACAATCTCAAACTGTCTGCTCCATATTTCTCGGCTATTTGATCAGGCCTAATCACATTTCCCCAACGCTTACTCATTTTTCTATGATCCTCACCTAAGACAATTCCCTGGTGTCGTAGTTTTTTAAATGGTTCATCAAAATTTATATAACCCATGTCATATAACACTTTTGTAATAAATCGTGAATAAAGAAGATGACCCACGGTGTGTTCAGCGCCTCCAATATACAGATCTACTGGCATCCATTTTTCCATTTTCGCCTTACCAGCCAATTCTCCATTGTTATTTGGATCACAAAAACGTAGAAAATAGAACGATGAATCCACAAATGTATCTAATGTCTTGGGCTCTCGTGTGACTTCACCAGAACCAAATGGATTAGGTATCTGCATAAAACTCTCTGATTGAGACAATGGCGCTTTTCCTTTGGGACGATAATCTGCTATGTCTGATGGCAAAATTATAGGTAGATCTTTTTCTGGTATTGGAATTTCCACATTATCAGATGTATATGCAATTGGGATAGGAGCACCCCAATATCTTTCGCGAGAAACCAGCCAATCTTTTAATTTATAACTAGTTATTGGTTTGATGCGATTACCCAGGTCTTTAATAATTTTAATTCTAGATTCCTCTATAGAGGATCCTTCATAACCACTAGACATGATCAAGCCTTCGTTTTTCAAATAAGGTTTAGTTGTATCTAGAGTCCCTTCGCTTGGCTTGAGTATATAAGTAATATTTAAATTATTTCTTTTTGCAAAGGAAAAATCCCTTTTATTATGTCCAGGAACTCCCATTATAGTGTTATTAACATCATCAGTAATAACATTCTCAGAGACATATACTGGCAATTGTTCTGATGTTAATGGATTAACAACATAGGAGCCAGTAAAAATTCCGCTTATAATTTTGTTTCCTTTCATCCTTTCTGTGTCAGTCTTTGCCAAAGAATTTTTTATATATTCATCAATCTCATTTTTTTTATCTTTTAAGGTAAATTTATCGACTAAATGATGTTCTGGAGCAATGACAACATATGTTGAAGCAAGCAGCATTTCTGGCGTCTTGGTGAAAATATGTAAATAAGTCTTTTTGTCAGCAAGAAGTGGAAAATCTATTTGATATCCTTCACTTCGTCCAATCCAGTTTATTTGACCTTTCTTAGTAGACTCAGGCCAATCTAGCTTGTCTAAATCTGTGATTAACCTGTCAGAATATTCTGTAATTTTAAAATACCATTGTTCCATTTCTTTTTTAACGACTTTTGCACCAGATCTTTCAGCGGTTCCATCAGGCAAAATCTGTTCGTTTGCCAAAACGGTTTGATCAATTGGATCCCAATTTACATATGATTTTTTTTTGTATGCGAGACCTTTCTCGTATAATTTAAGGAACAGCCATTGTGTCCATTTGTAATACTCGGGACTGGATGTATTTATCTCTCGTTTCCAATCGATTCCAAGTCCTACCCTCAAACACTGACTTTTAAAGGTAGCAATATTTTCTCCTGTCAATTCGTTGGGATTTCGACCTGATTTGATGGCAAAATTTTCTGTTGGAAGACCAAAAGCGTCCCATCCCATTGGGTGAAGAACCTCTAAACCTTGCATTCTCTTGAAACGAGATTGAATGTCAGTGGCTGAATATCCTTCCACATGTCCGACATGAAGCCCTGAACCAGAAGGGTATGGAAACATATCCAATGCAAAATATTTCTGCTTATTTGAAGAATCATTCGAACAATATAGATTGTCTTTATACCAACGGTTCATCCATTTAGTCTCTATTTTATCGTGTAAATATTCTTGTTTTTGCTTACTTTCAAATTCTCTAGTTACTTTTATATTTTTTATGTTGTCCATAGAGGAATTTTAGGCTAAAAACTATATTTTTTCAATCTGTGTACTTTTACTGCTAATTATTTTAGGTATAATGCTTTTAAGTTCCTGAAATATAGCGTCAGATCG
>JAKAKU010000045.1 GCA_021824385.1 bacterium
CTGGTAAACAATGTGCCGACTGCAGCCCACGTTGTGCATTATGCAAAAATTGTGAGAAATCACGCCACAAAACGTGCACTCATGTCGGCTTCTTCAAAACTTTTTGATATGTCTATGGATGAAGGAGTGAGTGTGGAAGACCTTATGGAAAAGGCAGAAACAGAAGTGTTTAGTTTAACCCAGCGAAATATTTCCAAAAGTTTTGTACACATCAAAAAAGGTCTTGCGGATGCATTTGATCGGCTTGACGAACTTCACAAACACGCAGATGGGCTTCGCGGGGTACCGACTGGTTTTCGTGACCTCGATGACAAATTAGCAGGGTTTCAAAAAAGTAATTTAATTATTCTCGCCGCACGCCCTGGGGTGGGAAAAACCACTCTCGCGCTTAATATTGCCCAGTCACTCGCGGTTAAAAACAAACGTGCAGTTGCCATGTTTTCGCTCGAAATGAGTAGTGAGGAACTGCTTGACAGACTTCTCGTGTCTCAAGCAGATATCGATGCCTGGCGCTTAAAAACGGGAAAGCTATCAGAGGACGATTTTACCAGACTGAGTTTGGCAATGGGAGAACTTGCTGAAGCCAATATTTATATCGATGATACCCCGGGAATTTCAATTTTAGAGATGCGTACGAAAGCTCGCCGACTGCAAGTTGAACACGGTGTTGAAATGATCATTGTTGATTATTTGCAACTCGCGAAAAGTCGCAATCTTGAAAATCGTGTTCAGGAAGTCTCTGAAATTTCTCAGGGCCTCAAAAACATGGCTCGTGAGCTCAAAGTTCCGGTTCTTGCTCTGTCACAGCTTTCTCGTGGGGTAGAGCAGCGGGGTACAAAAAAGCCAATGCTTTCTGATCTTCGTGAGTCGGGAAGTATTGAGCAAGATGCAGACGTTGTTATGTTTTTGTGGCGTGAAGATGACGACAAGCTTGAAAATGTATTTCTCGATATTGCAAAGCATCGTAACGGAGCGGTCGGGCAAATTCAGTTGTACTTTAAGGGTGATCGTATTCGATATTATGGATTGGAACAGAAACATTCCTAGTGCTATAATTTTTTTATGAAAATAATGCGGTTAGTTGTAATTTTACTGGTTATTGCCGCAGTGGCAAGCATTGGCGCTTTTCTTTATTCAAAACGTACAGTCTCGACTGGTCTTCCAACTATTGCAGACAATACCTTTTCTATTGCTCCCAATAAAAACTCGGCACAACAAACACCTTCAACAGGAGAGATTATCATTTCCAATACTAATCCAACACGAGAAATTGTAGTCGAAGCTTCAGAATATAAATTTACTCCAAGTACCGTTACCATTAAAAAAGGGGAGTCCGTTAAAATAACTCTCAAAAACGCAGGAGCTATGCCACACGATTGGTTTGTAGAAAATATGGGGGGAGCGAGTATTGATATGACCAGTGCTGGCTCAACAAACAGTATTGTAATCAAAGCTTCACAAACCGGTACGTTCACTACGTATTGCTCAATCGGCTCCCACCGAAAATTGGGGATGGTGGGGAAACTTATCGTACAGTAACCCCAAATTTCGACCTATAGCTTGAAATAATTCAATCTTTTGTGTATACTTAGGTATCGCTCAGAAGTTAATTGGAGAGTGTTGTATGGGTTATATGATTCCACCGGCTTACAACTTGGTTGCACCCGATCCGAACACGAGTTATTTGCTCTGGCAACAAGATCAAATCCAACACGGGTCGCCGGCTTATGGCCTCAAAGTGACGGCTATGACCGTGGCAAGCGGTTGGGGAGGTTTTGTCTCTCCTGCGGAAAACCTACGCGAACTCAGCCGACAGGGTGGAATGGTCACCGTAGAGTCTGATCAAGGTCGCATTTACAGTCTGGTTGAGGCTGGCCGGATCGTTCCTCGGTTTTAGTTGTTTTTTTTGAAGCATCGCCCCTTGAGATTATTCTTGAGGGGCCCATTTTGTGCCGGGGAGAGGAGGAGTGTGAAGCTCATTTAAAGAATTTACGCTAGTGTGTCCAATACCCAGCTACAAGTTACAAACCGAGTTCGGGTTCAAATTTCTGTCTAATATTTTCCTCTTCAAATAACTCTATTTTAGATTGTAAATAAGACAACGATAATTGATTTGGAACGCCTTTGAAGCTATTTGTAAAAGATATTGTGTAGGATTCAACAATGCTTTTATCGTGCTTAACCTCGTATTTTCTGTGAGAGTCAATTATTGTCGTAAGGACATTTTTAAGCTCTTTTGCTCCTTTTTTAGCATCTGGCCTATCTCTTAAATCAAGAATTTCAAACATGCGCACTATAGCATCTATTGCCGCACGTTCTAACAGCACACGCTCTTTCATTGTTGTAATGTCATCAATCCTAGCTACAAATAATTGAATAAACAACCCCATGGTTTCAAACCAGATTCTTCCTGTAATATCTGAAATATCTAGGTTATGATATGTCTTCAGCTGGTTTATATAGTCATCTGAAACTGTGGCTAACCCATATATTATTAGGCCAAAATCCTCGCCAATCTTTTTTAAATCTTCTTCGGTACGTTTTAACATAGGCGAATAATATCATGTTTTCAACCCTATTCTATTTTTAGGTGCTTTTTTAGGTAAACATCTTTGAGGTTTTAACTTAGCAATTTTGTGCCGGGGAGAGGACTTGAACCTCCACAAGTGTAACCTTACACGATTTTGAGTCGTGCGCGTCTACCATTCCGCCACCCCGGCAGAAATTTACCATAAGCGAGGAATGGCAAACTTGATTTACCATTCCGCCACCCCGGCACGTCGAAACTATGTTTCGCGCGCGCCATTTCGCTTTGCGAAATTTTTCTCTGCTTCACAGTTTCTCCTTTCAATTTTGTTTACCACAAAATTGCTAAGACAATGCATTATACCGCATACTTGAACGTAACAAAAATTGACCATAGTGTGGGGGAAGAGGTAGAATACACACGCTTATGATTGTCGCAACAGAACTCAAAAACAATGTGGCCTTTTTGGTTGATGGAAAACCATGCAAGGTTATAAAATATGAACACCAAAAAATTGGACGTGGTAGCGCGTCGGTTGTGGTGACTTTTAGAAATCTTGAATCAGGCAGACTTGAAACCAGGACCTGGGTTTCTTCTTCAAAATTTGATGAAATTCACACTCAAAAACGCATGCTTCAATATCTGTATAAAGATACCGAAAATGCCATGTTTATGGACTCTGATAGTTTTGAACAAGTGGAAATTCCACTCGCCATTTTGGGTGACGATGTTTTGTACATGAAAGAAGGGGAGATGGCTGCCATTTTGTTTTGGAATGATCAAGCATTGTCGGCTGAAATTCCTCCGAAAGTAACACTTACTGTAGCTGAAACCGACCCCGGAGTAAAAGGGAACTCTGCGAGTAATATTTATAAACAAGCCACCCTCGAAAACGGAATGAATATTAAGGTGCCACTCTTTATTAAAGCAGGTGAAGCAATTCGAGTTGATACTCGAACCGGAGAATATATTGAACGCGCCTAATTACTTCAGTATCCACCACAACGAAACGGCTGAAACAGCAATTTGCGTTAGAATTCCAAAGATTGGGCCTGCGTCGGTTTGAATTGCTTTCTGGAATTTGATGGACTTTTCGAGAAAATTCGTTTTCTTCTTGAAAAAGAAATAGGGAGCTTCCATGAGATCGGGAAAAATTGCAGCAAATGCTGAAAGGAGTATTGTTGCTGCCAAAAAAGTATCGGGGAGCGCACGGTAGGTGAAATAGGCGATGGTAGCCGCGGAAATGACACTGTCTACAAAAATGATTCGTCTCGTCATGGTGCTAATTTTGCCATGCTTTCTCATTTCGGTATTTAAATGGGGATTCCAATGGGGCAGCATATCGAGTACAAAGTGGCTCCCAAGGGCAAGAGGAATAGCCAGCAGAGGATGACCCGCTTTTTCGGCGAGTGCAATTCCAACAAGAACATGGGGTGCCTCTAACATAGTATGTTAGTATGATATACTCCCACTAAATTTCATGTCAATTTTTATAGGCTTTTTGCAATTTTTCGTGAGTCTTGCACCGTTTCTCTTTTTCTTCTGGAGGAGGCTTCGCGCTGATTTCGACTCTCACATCA
>JAKAKU010000144.1 GCA_021824385.1 bacterium
TATCAGGAACTCTACGTATACTTTTTTGGACAATCCTCCGTTCTGAAAGCGTGTTTGGCAAATTTACAAAATACCACGCAAATGCCTTCATTGTTCCAACAAAAGAGTCAGTTTTTTGTCTCACGACTAACACAAGCAAAGCTCGAGCAATCAATATTAATATGCACTGTGGAAGATACCACAGCAAATTATAAAGTTCGTAGTTTTTTGACATTGACCTGAGTGAATTTTTGGCCAAATGAAAATAAATAATTTCGCTATTTGCGCCCACATTTTTTCGTTTGTCTACAGACTTTACATGGTGATATACGATTGAAGCTGGTGCCAATAGACTCTTGTATCCAGCAATCCATAATCTCCAAGAAAAATCTAAGTCCTCGGAGTAATGCACAAATTTAGGGTCAAAATTGATCCCTTTTTTAAAAGCTTCAGTTTTTACTGCGAGTGCGGCACTCAGACCGATTATTTCAGTTGGGCGCCGAGGAGCTTTAGAAACGTCCAATCCAGCATCCAGACCTATCGCCCATCCAGTTTGCCTGATGAGCTTCAAACCAGAGTTCTGAATTTGAGTTCTTTTTTCATAGTCAACGAGAAGGCTTTGAACGCTGATAACCTGAGGGTCCGTCAAAAACACCTTTCTAATTTCTTTTAACCAGTTAGGAGTCACCTCTGTGTCATTATCAAGAAAATATATAAATTCGGTTTTCACATGATCTATCGCATTGTTTCGAGACCCTGAAGGCCCTAGGTTTTTGGGGTTCACCAAAAAATCTAAGTTTTTGTGGAGTTTTTTAAACGATTTAATAATTGAGATGCTTTTATCGGTTGAACAATCATCGACAATAAGTACCGTGTACTTTTTATCAGTGCTTAAAAAAATACTGGTTAGGCATTTCGAGAGAAAATCTTCACCATTGTAATTAGCTATAACAATTGTAAACCAATCTTTTTTCATTCTCGTACTTTAGTAGATGTTAATAGGTCTGGTTTTTTCATTTTAGAAATTGATAGATTGTATCGGAATTCTATATTGTTCTTTATTTTCGATTTTCCACCCAACCAAAGCTTTAGTCCATCTACAAAACCAATAATGTATCGATATCCAGCATTTGGATAGCCAAACTTAATTCCGATATAAAAGTAGTATAGAGAAAAGGCAAATACTGATAGCAGATTCCAAGGGAAATACGGGCTGTGTCTAGAAAGAAACAGAACTCTGCCTCTCGCGATGTGATAACTGCGCTTCGCAACCCGGTCAAGCGAAAGATCTTCCGAAATATCATGATAAGCGCTCGCAGTTCTTACCGAATAAATTTTTCCGTTATTTTTTTCCTTCAGGCGATAATAGAAGTCCGCATCCTCGTAGCAAAAATAATAAATCGGATCGTACCATCCTGATTTCATAATATATTCCGATTTAGTGAGGAGTACTGAGGTAGCAGCTTCGATTTCATGATACTTACTCTTAAATTTTTTTGTGTCAAACAACGTCTGCCCACTCAGCAAATTTACCCCTGATCCTGAAGACCATACCTTTGTTTTGTGGTTTAAAAAATAAACGACAGGCATAGCAGCAACGATGGCACTTCGATCCTGAAAAGCTGCTAATAAGTCTTCTACCGCGTTTTTTTCTAACGATATGTCATCATCAATCAAGAGGACATAATCTTCCTTATCGATTTTGCTTAAACCGAGATTTCTTCCCCAAACAACTCCAACATTCTTTTTAAGCGAAATAAGATGTACTCTTTTATCGTCGAACCTCGGAATTCTTTTTTCAATTTCAGATCCATCGTCAACAATTACAATACGATCGACAGGGTATGTTTGTTTAAGTAATGAAGCAATTGTTTCAGAAATTTTTTCTCCCCGATTATAGGAACTTATGACTACTACGACCTTCGCTTTCTTTAAATGTTTTTTGTGCATAGCATGTAGACACAATCCTCAGGTTTGCCAGAATAAAATGGCTGAGAAAGATATGCAACAAAAAATAAGAGGAATGCAAATACTCCATAATCTTTAAAACGATCATGTGTACCAAAAACAAATCTTGGTGTTATCCCAACCACACGAAAGCCTTTTTTCCGAAAATCTTTTGGGTACCATGCAGAGAGATGTCGCTGATAGGTGTTTCCATCATATTCATCTTGAGGCAAGTTTCCAACAGGGAGAGCAATTATTGCTTTTTGATTCGCGGTTTTAATAATTTTATTTAAGACCTTCAGTCCATCCTGTTTTTTTAAGTGCTCCAATACATGAGAGCAAATAACAATATCGTATTTGTGTTTTGGTTGATAAGTCAAAATATTTCCTTTTATGAGGTGTTTATATATTCCTTTCTTTTTGCTAACTGACAGATAACTCGGGAATATATCTACACCTGTAGCCTCCCTATGGTGTGCTGATTGAAGAACTTCCATAGGCTCTCCCCATCCACATCCCAAGTCCAAGATAGATTTTCCAGCGTTTCCCGCTGTCCGTTTTAAGTACCAATAGTAGGTAAACGGAATAAACGGGTAAACCTTCTTGGCAAAGTTGTTGTATTTTTCAAGTAATTGGGATTGATAATGCATACAAATAATTGATACACTGTGCCACAATGTTTAGCAAGGTAATAATATTATCCGCGGTTGCGTTATTTATTTGTAGCTCAAGCCGAATTGTAACAAATGTAGCTGCTCAGAGCGATAATCAGACTGTCGCAGCCACTTCTATAACGACTCCAAATCAAACGCTCGCTTTCACCATTAAGAGAATCAGAGAAAAAATTAGCCTCACTTGGCTTGGCTTTTTTAATAAAAAAGGGCTTGGAGAATATACTGCGCAGCTCGCTAAGGAGCGAGGAACAGAACTTATATACGTTTCTGAACACGAAAAAGACCAGTATCTAGAGACGTCTGTATCAAGATATATCACCCAGCTTGGTTTATTAGGTGAACAATATGATGCTAAAAATGTGAGTGCAGATACAATTTCAAGCGATTTGGCAGGATTTGATACAAAATTCGAGCAACTTCGAGATGTGTTTCCATCACAAACAGCACAATGGCTCCTCATGCAACAGTCTGTAGACACCACAAAAGTACTTTTATCTAAAGTCCATGAATCTAAATGAGTAAGTGGAATTTTCTCTTTGTTTTCTTCACACTTTTCGCCATTGGCCTTGTTTTCTACTTCCCAATGCTGCGTTTTGGACTAACGAGTGACCACCTCGAAGCAATCTATGAGTGGCGAGGAAGATTCATTGTTCCGAGTATTAATTCATTTAAGGCCTTCATCAACCCATACGGTGCTTCTGCATTACTAGACAAAATTATTGACTGGGTCTGGGGATTTAATCCACTTCCTTATTTTCTAATCGCGTATATCACCAAAATATTCGCTAGTACAAGTTTGTATGCGCTTTCTAAATATGTTTTCCGGTCTCGAATCATCGCCATAACTACGAGTATCGCTTCCCTTTTATTGTTTGCAGGAATACAAGCAACAGTCCCCGGCGCAACTATTTATATTTCATTAACTTTGTTTTGTTTAGGGTTATTAAACTTATTTAAGAAGTATCGGGAACCACAAACAGTTTCAACTAAAAGCTCTTTAGTAATTTCTCTTTTATTTATTGCATCTTTCGCGATTACTCCTGCCAGAATGTACGGAATTATTCCTATGCTCTTTTTTATAGAGGTATATTCATTAATCTTAAGAAATACAAAGTTGACTCAAGTTGTTGTGAGACTCGGCTTCTTCTTTATTGTTTTTTTGTTATTTAAACGTATCGGCTTAATCGATTCATATGGAACAGCAACTGGAGTCGCTAGTGCTGTAACTTCTATTTCGTATTATCAAAAAATTGCAAATTTACCAGGACAACTGGTATTTATGCTCGCTTCCTTTTTTCAAACCTTTTTCCCAGATATTTTTGTAAAAGTAATTGCACAGTTGGGATATGTACTTCATTTGACGAGAACTACTGTATTCCTGGTCAGTCTCATTCCAGGAGTGATTCTCTTTAGAGTGATCCAAAGAAGTTCAACATTGCCAAAGTTTTGGTCACTGATTTCCATTCTCTTTCACTCAGCACTCGTA
>JAKAKU010000060.1 GCA_021824385.1 bacterium
AGCAATGAATTGTATCCTGCAGTTGAAGTACTTACTGCAAAACCAAAAACATATGCTCCTGGAGGAACGAGGGTATTTATATTTTCAGGCAAAATCCTAATACTGGTAAATTGGGAGGCAAGATTACTGTTGTTACTCGATCGTGTAAGACCATCCCAATCATATGACATACTTGTGTTGCTACTATTGTAGACTTGGGCAGTAATGCTGCTTGATAACCAGCTATCAAAGCGCGTCGAGTTTGTTGTGTTGTTGGAGTACAAAGCCCACTGAATTGTCTGGCCCCAGGTAGCCGCAACATTGCTCGTAAATGTTCCAGTAAGTGACTCCACAAAAACGAATGAACTTGCTGAGACATAATTTCCTGGCGGAACTCTAAATGGCGCAAGCCATACACTATTTTGCCCAGGGTTTGAAATGGTGGAAGCTACAAGCTGTCTGTTTTGTAAAGATAACAAAGTTGCATTTGACGGAACCCCTGACTCTATATCCGTCAGAGTCTTTGCCGTAACCGTTGCCGCAATTTGGTCACCCACTACTACGGTTCGTGCAGATGTACTCTCTTGTGTTCGAGTAATTGTAAAGGTGTCTGTAGAAATATTGGTGACTCGTACAATTTCTGCATTTGCGCTGGTAGGCTGTGCATTTACTGGCCAAATGGTTGCATTAAATGGGACAGTTGGGAATAAGGATCCTTGACCGGCAGCGACAACCAACGATGTCCCGCTTGTTGCAGGAGAAGGCGCCGTGGCAATTGTTGAGTACGCAAAATTTTTATGTGAATCAGCCATTTTGTTTTAGTGTAGACGAACAGCGTTCATGTGAATCAGCCATAGGTTAATCAGCGCCGATTCTGAAATAGGGAACCATATTCATCGTTTGCTTAATGTCAGATAATGCGACCGATGCCGGCATTGCCCCTGAGGTTACAGAATATGTACCGGCATCGCCATATCCGATTGATGCGTTAGTTGCGGCTCCGATGATATTTTGACCTACAGGCTGAGGACTGTCCATCATCATATTTGTGGTTCTGATCAGAGCAGAATATCCAGTTGAAGCAGTACTTACTGCAAAACCAAAGGCATATAACCCTGGTGGAACAAGTGAACCCACAGCGTCAGTCATAAGACGTAGGCCAGTGATTTGTGAAGCTAAATTGCTGTTGTTGCTTGAGCTTGTTACACCTTCCCAGTCGTATGAGATGCTGGTGTTGCTACTGTTATATATCTTTGCAGTAATACTCCCTGAAATCCAGGTGTCTACTCGGGTAGAATTTGTTGTGTTGTTTGAGTAAATTGCCCAACGAAGTGTTTGTGCCCATGTTGCAGCCACATTACTGGTAAATGTTCCGGTGAATGATTCCATAAAGACAAGGGAACTTGCAGACACATAGATTCCATTTGGAATTCGAAATGGGGCAAGCCAGACGCTGTTTTGTCCAGGGGGAACAACACTGGACGCGGCAAATTGCCGGTTCTGAAATGTAACCGCTGTTACGGCTACAACATTTTCTAAATCCGCGAAGGTTTTATTGGTAATAGTTGCCGCAATCTGGTCACCAATAACAACCGTACGAGCAGAAGTACTTTCCTGAGTTCTCGTGATGGTAAAAGTATCAGTTGAAATGTTTGTTACTCTCACGATTTCTGCATTGGTACTACTCGGCTGAACTCCTGTTGGCCAAATAGTTGCATTAAAAGGAACTGCAGGAAATTTAGTTCCATCACCACTTGCAACAACCAATGAAGTTCCACTCGTTGCGGGAGATGGGGCAGTGGCAATTGTAGAATATGCAAAGTTAGCGTGAGCATCAGCCATACCGAAATTTTACACTATATTACTTAAACTTTTGAACCAAATCAGCCGTTTTGCCCCAGCCATAAATTTTAGTTTTGCTCTTTTTCCAGCCCTTCAGGAGTTTTTGATTTCTAAATTGGCTTTTAAACCATCGGGTTGCAGTAAGATTCCCATCGTGTCGAATATCAATGTTTGGAATTCGCGATTTCCAAGTTCCGAGATTATAGAGATGCTTCCAAGCAATTCGGTGGTGTGTCATTGGTTCAAAGCCCATTTTCCTACTAAAACCTTCAGCCATCACGCGCTCATACCGTTCTTTGAAATGCGTATACAGTTCATCTCTGTATCCGCAAAGCCCAGACAGCTGGTTAACGTCATAGTGCAAGGCATGTCCATCTGAAAGTCGCAAATACCACACGTTTTGGTTGTAATAAAAGGTGTTCCTGTCAGGAGGAGTAAATTCAAAATGTGTTGGGGAATACAACACATCGTGTTCACAAAAATAAATAATGTCACTTTCACTATGTTCAAGCGCTGCCATAATTTGCTTAAACATCGCTGGATATCCGCGTTTGAGGGATGGAAAATAAATGCTTTTGGCACCAAATTTTAATTTCTTAAGAGTCGCACTCACAATAGGAATGTGCATTTCATCGCTGATTTTTTGTAAATTGTCTCGAACGGGTATTGCTATATTATCCGGTAACTGGCTGTCACTATAATAAATAATTCCTTTCGTGAGGGTTTTTGTGTTTTCGCTTTGTGATTCTTTTTCAGTCGGTTCAACTTCTTCACTTTTTATGGCAGGTGTTTCTTTATCAGAAAAAGCAAAGGTGTTTGTTTTTAAGCTTGTCAAATCTTCATCACTCCAGCCTTTGACTGGCCAAAACTTTTCGACAAGCCATGAGAGGGGGCGTTTTTGGAGCGGCCACTTGTTATTAAAGAATAAGTCACGGGCGTATTTTTTGGCTTTGTCTTGGTCACGTCCTGAAATGGGGTACGGGAAACTGAAATCTCCTCCTTGTGTACGGAACATATGAGCATACCAGGTTTTGTGGTTTACCATAACCGAGCCTCCAGAAAGCCAGGTTTTGGCTGCAACCTCAATTCCTTGTGATCCCCAACTACCGAAATTTTCATCACAAATATCGAGCTCCCAGTATTTCTCTCTTGTTAACATAAAGCATGATCCTTGCAGTGACATGCTTGGAGTCACATCGCCTTGTCCTTCCGGTCGCTTGGAAAACTCACCAAAATACTGGAAATGAGGGGTTGAATCGAAACAATACGAAACGCTTTTTGGGCTTTCTTTTGGAATCCACACCACATCTCGAGTAGTTTCTTTACCACATGTTTGACACGGTCCACTCGGGCCTTGATACCGGCGATGTCCATCAGGGCATACCCAATCGAAGGCATGGAGATTGCGCATGAGCGGAGCCATTGTCCAGTCATCGTGCATTTCAGAAATCATCTTCACATCGAAGCCTTTATCAAAAGCACAATGAGCGTCTACCTTCATGACATATTTTGCCTTTGAAAGTTTTGCTGCCTGATTGGTGGCAGCTCTTTGTCCGACCGACTCTGGATTGTAAATAAGAAGAAGTCTTGGATCGGGGGCGAGTGGAGGGTCGGGTTTAAATCCATCGAGCACCACGATGATTTCAGTTTTCCCTTCAATATTTTTCAGAATATCTAAAATAGTGGCGCCCAAAAACATTTCGTTCCGAGCGGGAATTAAAATACTTAAATCGTACTGAGGGTCCTTCATGTTCACCATATATGTAGCTTACCGTGGGGTAAATTGCAAGCTCATCAGCTGAGCAAAAATAATTTTTCTAATTAAGGCTGAGAATATCCGAAGGATTTCACTTTACGTAGGTATTTACAATATCAATGACTTTCATGCGCCGGCCCGTAATATTCATTTCACAATTCCACTCAGGAATAACTTCAATCCAATGTAAAAACTCCTCCTTTTCGACCAAATAGCGATAGGTATCTTGTATCTGTAACTCTTCACCCTTTCGGTGTGCATCCTTAAAAAAGTTTATAAGAGTGTGTGGGTTGGTGCCCCAGGTAATGTTTCCAAGGCGAATAATGGTGTAATGTGGAAAGTTTTTTCGCACCACATCTTCCATCTCTTTCTTGTGTTTTGAGTATCTTGTCTCAGAATTATAGAAAATGGCGAGAGATCCAAAATATACAAGGTGTTTATTTTTGTCTTGAGAGAGGAGTAGATCTTTCTCGCGCTCATATTCGGACTCTCTTGTTTC
>JAKAKU010000122.1 GCA_021824385.1 bacterium
AAAGACAGGGTGAGGATTAAGGGGTCTGGAAATATATTCAGGATGAAACTGTGTCGCTACAAAAAAAGGATGGTTTTTCAGCTCAATTGCTTCAACAAGTTTTCCGTCAGATGAGGTACCCGAAATTACAAACCCGTTTTCTTCAAATTGTTTTTTGTAATCATTATTAAATTCATAGCGATGACGATGTCGCTCGTGAATAACAAGCTTTTTTGATGGAAGGTTTTTGGTGATTTTACCGTCGCGGCTAAGCCACCACGGTGAGTTTTTCCCGTCACCATATTTGGTATAAACACTTGCTAGAATCGTGCCTTTTTTGACGACACATGGCCAAGCACCGAGTCGAATGGTTCCGCCATATTGTTTCTTTGACAAATATTCTTGTTGCTCGGGCATTACATGAATAACCGGATGTGGTGTTTCTGGATTTGCTTCTGTTGTGTTTGCGTTTTTAAGCTTTAGTACGTTTCGGGCAAACTCAATAGATGCCATTTGCATGCCAAAACACAGGCCAAGGTAGGGGATATTGTGCTCTCTGGCATAGGTAATTGCTTGAATTTTCCCTTCTGTTCCTCGAGATCCCCATCCTTGAGGAACTACAATACCATCAAAATCTTTTAAGATCTGGTTTCCTTCTTTCTCAACTCGTTCACTGTCTATCCAGGTAAGTTGTATTCCGCGCTCAAGAGCCCACGATGCATGTTTCAAAGCTTCAACGACTGAAACATACGAATCGACTAAATCATATTCTCCCGTTACAAAATATTTTCCAACCATTGCAATCTTTGCGGAATGTGAATATTTTTTGGTGGCATGAGCAACAAGGCGTTTCCAGTTTTCTAAGTGTTTATGTTTTCTGGGGGAGAGCTTGAGAAGTTTTAAGCAGGTCGAAGCCAAATGGTGTGATTGCTTATGAAAAATGAGTGGTACGCGGTAAATAGTGTCTACATCAGGGGCTGCGAATACTCGGTCGGGGGAAACATTACAAAAGAGCGCCAGTTTTTCAAGCCGCTTTTTGTCAATCGGAACTTGCGCTCTGGCAATCAAAATATCTGGCTGAATTCCGAGGCCATTTAAAATGTGTACAGAGGTTTGTGCGGGCTTACTTTTGAGTTCTCCCACATTTGCTAAAAACGGCAAGTAGGTAACATGTACTTGAATAACATCTTTTGGATTTTGAAGTCTTAAAATTCTCGATGCTTCAAAAAAAATTCCGTTTTTATATTCTCCAACGGTGCCTCCATATTCAACAATGGCAATGTCGGCTTTGTTTACTTCTCCAGCGAGTTTTATTCGGCGAATAATTTCATTGGTAACATGTGGAATAACGTCAACGGTTTCCCCGCTATATTCAAATGCCCTTTCTTTTCGCAACACCTCTGTATAAATTTGTCCCGCGGTAATGTAGTTTTCGCGCCTCAAGTTTTCATGAATAAAGCGTTCATAATGTCCCAAATCTTCATCACTCTCAATTCCATCATGGGTTACAAAAACTTCACCGTGTTCTTGTGGGCGAAGCGTTCCCGCATCCACATTAAAATACATATCTGCTTTTATGGTGGTTACTTTGAAGCCGCGGGATTTAAGAAGAAAAGCGAGGGAGGCAGTAGTAATTCCTTTACCAAGGCCACTTACTACTCCACCTGATACAAAAATATACTTCACTCCGAGAATCACTGTACACCACTTAAGAGGAGGTGTTCAAGAGTGAGTTTATTATAATAAAGTGTGCACCCGGCAAGAATCGAACTTGCAACCCCTTGTTCCGAAGACAAGTGCTCTATCCGTTGAGCTACGGGTGCTTTTGTTTATTCACCTGTACCGAAACGGACAATCTATGATTATCCGTTGAGCTACGGGTGCGTATGGCTATTATATCCTGACTCAATAAAAGATGATACAATTATACCTCATAACATTACATTTCTCACATGAAAACGCCCGAAGATCAAATAAAAGAGCTTGAAGAAGAAATTCGTAAACTTCCGTATCACAAAGGCACAGAGCGCCATATTGGAGTATTAAGAGCCAGAATTTCAATTCTCAAGGATAAGCAACTCGAATCCCAAAATAGAAAGAGTGGAGGCGGGGGAGGCTATGCTGTCAAAAAACAGGGAGATGCAACGGTAGTACTGGTAGGCCCACCTTCAGCTGGTAAATCAACCCTTCTCAATGCTCTCACCAATGCCGAGAGCAAAGTGGCCCCGTATTCGTTTACTACAGTTTCCGTTATTCCGGGAATGATGAAATACAAAAATGCCTATATTCAAATTCTCGATGTTCCAGGGCTTATTGAAGGAGCAGAAGAAGGAAAGGGGAGAGGCCGTGAAGTATTGTCGGTTATTCGAAACACCGATCTTCTTATTATTATGAGTGACGGTGAGCGGATTGAAGCAATTCCCCGCATTCAAGCAGCGCTCGAGCGAAATGGAATTCGTGTGAACAAGCGCCCACAGCGCATTCGAATTAAGCGTCATTTAAACGGAGGGCTCACAATAAACACGAATATCAGGCAGGACTTGGATCGCGACACCATCAAAGACATTATTAATCAAATGGGAATTAAAAGTGCTGATGTGTATTTGGAAGAAAATATAACAGTCGAAGGGCTGCTCGATGCACTGTCCAAAAACCGGGTGTATATTCCGGCGCTGTATGTCGTGAACAAAGCAGACATGGGGCTTCCTAAAAAAATCCCAGTAGAGCTTGAAAGCGGGTTTATCAAAATGAGTGCTGACAAAGGGGAAGGCTTGGCCGCATTTCAAGAATCTATTTGGAAAGCGCTGGGCCTTGCCACTATTTACCTTTTGAAGCCTTTACAAGAAGTTAACCACGACAATTCAATGGTGGTAAAAGTCGGAATGACACTCAAAGATGTGATGAATGAGATCGGAACCGAATTTAGCGAAGGCAAAACGAAAGCAAAAATTTGGGGTGAAGGAGCGAAGTTTGCAGGACAAGAAGTGTCACTTGAAACAAAAATTAAGGAAAATATGATTGTGAGGTTTATTTAGTTCCTGCTGCGTGTCTTTGGTCGTAGTCTTGAACAAATCGTTGAGCTGTTCGGGCATCTGGGATGTTATGTGCGGCTCGATCAAGAAAATCTATAGCCTGTATATTATTAAATTCTTGCTCAGACAAACTCTCTGGCGCACGGCCCTTAAGCGAAGCATATTTAAAAGATTCCTTTGCTAATTCAACTTGCGACTTTATCTCCGACATCACTCCCATTTCCCCATTTTTAATTCTATTCTGGGCTACAAGAGATTTATTTTGAGAATATTCGTGTAAAAGTTTATTGCAAATAAGAGCAGTGGAAGTATCTTCATCAAATGATTCACTTGCACGTCGGTTTGAATGTTTATCGCTATCTGGCAGTTTTCTTGTTTGAAAAGCTAAAACATCATTTCTATTGAGTAATGCATCGTATACTTGGTCAGGAGTTTGCGCCTGTTCCGTGTCTTGGCCTGCTTCTGATCCACTCTCTGCAGATCCACCGCCTCGACTGAATCCCCAATTCATTTGGTCAGAAAATCCTAATATTGCCTTTAATCTTTTTGAAACTCCCCAGCTCATAAAGTCATATTACGTACCACCCTCGAGGTTGTCAAATGAAGTCTTTGCTATACTATGCATGTAGTAGTTAGTTTTGTTAAACAAAACTGCTTCTGCAGTTTTGAAAAGGAACAATCAACTGATGTTTGAAGTTTTTGCGAAGAGCAAAAACAAAAAACACTGATGTTGAATTGTGACGCGCCGGAGTGGCGAAATTGGTAGACGCGCACGCCTCAGAAGTGTGTTCCCTGATTGGGAATGCAGGTTCGATTCCTGTCTCCGGCACTATTTGTTTCTATTGAGTATTCGTTGGTACCAAGCCTTCTGATTTTTCTTAAGTTTATCTTGTTCTATTGCTCCCTCATTCGGTCGAGATACAATGTCAAACTTGGGTAAATTTTCTTCCCCCATAGCAGGCGCACCGGACTGTCTTTGTGGAGATATATCACGCAGCTGTGGTGTAGGGGTATCTTG
>JAKAKU010000089.1 GCA_021824385.1 bacterium
CAGCAAGGCGTCAGATAAACCGTTTTCTTCACAAAAAATAATGGTATACTAGCCCCATGAAACGTACGCTCGTCGCAGACACACCACAAGAAGTTGATAAGCAGGTTTTACTCAAAGGTTGGGCTCAGACTATCCGAGATCACGGAAAGATTACGTTCGTTGATTTGCGTGATAGGTCGGGAACGATCCAGTGTGTGGGACAAAATCTTCCTAAAATCACTCCTGAAAGTGTAATTTATTTGCATGGAAAGGTAGTAAAAAGACCTGAAAAATTAATTAACCACGATATCCCAACTGGTACCGTTGAGCTTCAAATTGAAAAAGTTGAAATTGTAAATGCAGCCGCAGAACTTCCGTTTGATATGGGGAAAGCTGATTTAGATTTGGAGCTGCCAACGCTTCTTGACTATCGCTCGCTCACGTTGCGAAACAAAAAACAACAATCAATATTTAAGGTTCAAACAACCGTAATTGACGCATTCCGAAGAGCACTTCAATCGAAAGACTTTATGGAATTTCAGGCACCGTCAATTATTTCTGCAATTCCTGAAGGAGGATCAGAAGTTTTCAAAGTGAAATATTTTGAACACCAAGCATTTCTTTCTCAAAGTCCACAGCTCTATAAATCGCTGTTGGTTAGTGTTTTCGAACGGGTTTTTAGTGTGAATAAAGTTTTTCGGGCAGAACCTTCAGTAACAACGAGACATCTCACTGAAGTTGTAAGTCTTGACGCTGAAATGGGCTTTATAGAAAGCTATTTGGAAGTCAGAGATATGGCTGAATATGTTATTAAATTTATTTTGAAAGAAGTAGCTGAGAAATGCAGCGAAGAGCTCGCCCTTTTTGGAACAACAGTTCCACAAGTATCTGATAAAATACCAACCTTAAAGTTAAGAGAAGCTCAGCAAATTATATTTGAGCGCACAGGAAGAGATGTACGGAAGGAAAAAGATCCGTCTCCAGAGGACGAGAGAGAAATTACAAAGTGGGCCATGGAAACTCACAATTCCGAACTTGTTTTTATCAGTCATTACCCAACGCAATATCGACCATTTTATACATATCCAGATGATGATGATCCTGAATACAACCAAGGATTTGACCTTATTGGAAGAGGTACCGAATGGATGACGGGCGGAAGAAGGCTGGATAATTATCAAACGTTGCTTGAACATGCAGAGAAATGGAATATTAATCCAGAACACATTGAACTTTACCTTCAAGCATTTCGATACGGAATGCCTCCCCTCGGGGGCTTTGCTTTTGGCGCTGAAAGAATTACGATGCATATCTTAGGTTTAAAGAACGTAAGAGAGGCCTCTTTGTTCCCTCGAGATATGGAACGAGTTGACGTTCGCCTCTCAGCTAAGTCGAAATAGTGCTCTATGAAACTTCTCCATCTGTCCATAGCACTCTTCTCACTGAGTGTTGTGCTTTTGTATGCAACTGAGAGAAATCAGTCTGTTTCAACCATCCCTAACACCTCTAACGCACAGGATTTTGTACAGCCTACCATTCCGTCGCACACAACAACACAACCACCTCTGGTTACTGCACAAGGAGTGTATATTGTGGATACAGCGACTCAAACTGTTCTATATCAAAAAGACGCTGAAAAACGACTCGCGCCTGCTTCTACTACAAAAATGATGACGGCTCTTATTGCATCAGAAGTATATGATCCAAATATGATTGTGACAGTACCCTTTTTTACGGTGGATGGGCAGAAAATGAAAGTATTTGCGGGAGAGCGCATCAGTGTTGAAAGTCTTCTGTATGGAACACTTGTTGATTCAGCCAACGACGCAGCTGAAGTGTTTTCTCGAATATATCCAGGAGGAAGAGAAGCGTTTATTTCATATATGAATACCAAAGCGAAGGCACTCGGCATGATGAACACTACGTTTCAAAATCCAACCGGCCTTGATGACCCGTTGCATGAAAGTACCGCACATGACATGGCTATTTTAGGAGGGGAAATCATGAGACAACCTGCACTCCGTCAGATTGTTGGCACAACGAGTGCGTCAGTAACAAGCGCTAATGGAAAATTCACCCATTATTTTAAGGCAACCAATATGCTTCTTACGACTGTCCCTGGCGTTGAAGGAATAAAGACCGGCTGGACAGAAGCGGCACATGAGAATTTGGTGACATACGTGAACCGAGATCATCACCCGATTATTATTGCGCTCCTGGGGAGTGACGATCGGTTTGGAGAAACAAAAAGCCTCATCGAGTGGATATACGGTAGCACTGCTTGGTAATTTACTTCCCGTAATACTGAGCAGTTACTGCTGGTACGTAGGCGACAAAATCCCTATCTCCTTTAAATACGAATACTGGTTCATAAAACTGCATCGATTCTTCTGAATCGTAGTATGCAAGACTAATATCTCGGATTGTTACATTGCCATCTTGATTGACGCCGAGATTTGCAATGTACCCTTTCCCAGCTTTCAATTCTTCGAGGGCTTGTGCTGTAGTTTTAATTGGATATGTTTCAAATCGTTTCTCATCGATTGGGTAATATCGATATTGTGCAGCAATAATACTTTTACTTTTTTCTCCTCCACCTGCAACAATAAACCAAATTGTTCCTCGGTTGGGGTCAGCTGTTACCGGAGGCAATTCATTGTATTTCTTCCTAAATAAATTAATTCTGACAAAGTTTGCTTCAGATAGTGAAATGGCATGCACAAGATTTTGCCCTTCGACTTTTAAGTACTCACTCGTATCACCCCCCGTGCTAATGTCAACGGGAAGCAAGTCTGCACTGGTGAGTCTCTGCTTTACCTGCTGTGTTGCCGCATCTGCTGTGAGCGGGAGTTGAGAAAGGGGAGTCGGATCGGCATCCAGATTGTAACTAATTGAAAAAGCATTGGTGACAATGTTCATCTCAAGTGTTGCGGGTGCTGAACTACTTGTATATCGGTAGAGCGTTTCAGAAAGTTGCAGAGGTTGCCCATCAAATCCCAATATTTTAGCTTTGGAACGGGCATTATCAAACGAGAACAAGTTAGTCGCGTACGGTGGCATGTAATAGACATTCGCCTGAGTTGCGAATACCGGCAGCTTTCCCGTTGCTGTTTCTATCGTTATGTTAAGAGTAGGCAGTTCTCGATTTGGTTTAGGAAAAGGAAGTGCCGGTAGTGGTCCAAATTGTGCTGTTGGGGGAAGCGTTGGTTTAGGAACAACAGCTTTGTACACACTCACTCCGATACTTAATATGATACGGGCAACAATCATCAGAATAACAAAGAGCACTCCATAGCGAATAACTTTTCGTGTTTGTATCGCGACGGTTGTCAAAGTTGCAGCCATACTTTGAGTATACATGGGGTCAATGGTACAATCCAGGCATGTATAACAAAAAAGTAGTGACGAGAATGGCGCCGAGTCCGACAGGAGAATTCCATATCGGAGGAATGCGTACCCTTTTGTACAATTGGGCGCTTGCCCGCCATTTCGGGGGTAAATTTCTGTTGCGAATTGAAGATACCGACAGAACTCGTTTTGTGGAAGGCGCGACAGAACGTATTTTATCAGTCGTTCGCGACTACGGTTTTGACTGGGATGAAGGGCCGGAAGTTGGAGGTCCTCATGCACCCTATGTACAGTCAGAACGATTGCCCTTATACAAAAAATATGCAGAGGAATTGATTGCGGCTGACAAAGCATATTATTGTTTTTGTACAGCAGAGCGATTAGAGGAAATGCGCGAGGCTCAGAAGAAACAAGGAATTGCGCAAACAAAATATGATGGACATTGTGCTCACTTGCCTGAAACTGAAGTACAAACGCTCCTTTCAAATAACACTCCTCACGTTGTTCGTTTACGAGTCGCAAAAGGAAAAGAAATTACGTGGGAGGATGGGGTACTCGGTAAGGTAAGTTTTGTTTCAGACGAAATAGATGATCAGATTCTGTTAAGATCGGAA
>JAKAKU010000025.1 GCA_021824385.1 bacterium
TACGAGTAAGTGCCCAAAAGCACCAACCAAAACACCAATTGCCGGCGCCCACAAACCAATCGACGGAGACAAAAACACGGTACATAGAATGATGCCAATATTGTAAACAAGTGGAGCGAGTGCTGTTACAAAAAATCTACGAGAGCTTTCGAGTACTCCATTAATTACATAACTCACGACAAATACTCCTTGAGCCGCAAAGAGTATTCGAGCAAGCCCGGCTGCTTTTGTAATTTGTTCTGGAGAAAAACCAGGGACAATAACTGAATAGAGTTGATTTGAGAAAATGGCGAAAAGAATCGCTACGGGTAAAAAGATCAGTACTCCAAGGTTCACCACGCGGGTTGCAATGTCCCACGCCTCCCGTTCATCCTTTTTAAGTTCTCTTCCAAAGACAGGAATGAAGGCTGAAGAAAAAGCACCTAACGCCAAAACTTCAAAGACGAGGTCTGGAAGTCTAAACGCGGCGAGAA
The DNA here is from genome assembly GCA_021824385.1 of bacterium. Lineage (GTDB taxonomy): Bacteria > Patescibacteriota > Microgenomatia > UBA8517 > UBA8517 > UBA5941. The sequence goes on from JAKAKU010000025.1 coordinate 474, forward strand.
ACAACGCATAATCTTGTTGGTCAAAGAAAGACAGTATAACGCGCTGGCGAATAAGCCCAAGAATTTGAGACAAAATAACCATGCCCATAATTACAATTGCTCCAGACAGAACGGTGCTTTGTGGTTCGAACAGTATTTTTTTGCTTTTGTAGAAGATGTTATTCATAGATGTTACTCATAAGAGTTCAGCCGATTATTGATATTCTACCTGCACCGCTGTATACTTGCATGTGGAAAATGCGTTTATTCGCAATTACCATTAAACCCAATTACAATCTAATTATGCCAGTAACAAAAACAGCAAAAAGAGCACTCCGCGTTTCAGCACGGAAACTTACCGTTAATGAAACTCTCAAAAAACGAATCGAGATTGCACAAAAAACAGCTAAAAAGTCGCCAACTTTGAAAAATGTTTCAGTAGTGTTTTCTCTTACAGACCGTGCTAAGAAAAATAAAATAATTCATGCAAACAAGGCGGCACACATCAAAAGTGCATTTTCAAAGCTTCTTTCTTCGAAGGCATAACTCCGTTAATTTCATTACTGTTCACACGCTTCGTTTTTTTGCTATGATGAAATAGTCCTGTACCCTTTCTATGCCTGCCCTAAAGCGAAAAACACCAGCCATAAATTTGCTTCCGACTGATGAAGCAGATGCTTCTCTTAAAAACCGTATTATTACGTGGCTTCTGGGGAGTTTCAGGTTTTTAGTAGTTACGGTTGAATTAGTGGTTATTGTGGGATTCTTGTCTCGATTCTTCCTTGATAGTAAAAATGCAGACTTAACGGATGAGATAAATCAAAAGAAAGCGCTTATTCAAAGTTATTTGCCTTTTGAACATGATTTTAAGAGAGCACAAGCACGACTCGCAACATTTAATACCTATGCCTACAGTAAAACTCCATTTAGTGACTATGTTTCACTTGTCACAAAAAACCTCTCTTCAGACTTGCAACTGACTAAAATAGATTACAGCGCGACAGATTTTTCTGTTCTTGTCGTTGGCAAAAACGAGCAAAACATACTTTCGTTTGTAACACGACTCAAAAAAGAAACTCCTTTTACACAAATGAACGTGGTCAGTGTTGAGGCAGTACCAAACAGCGAATTAATTCAAGCAATTTTACGTGTCAATCTAAATTAATGTCATGAGACAGTCAAACACCCAACTCTATCGAAAATATATCGCCCAACTTGCAACGACCTATCGTGATAGATCCGATATTCGCATGTTTATCGAAATGCTTCTTACCTCAGCCGCTGTTTTTCTGTTTAGCGTTTTTGCAATCCGTCCAACACTCATCACAATTGGCGGACTTACTACTGAAATTTCTGAGAAAAAGCAGACGATTAGTACCATGGATACAAAGATAGCAAACCTCATTTCCGCACAAGATCTTTTTACCCAAAACAGCGACAAAATTGCGCTTCTTGATACGGCAATTCCCTCAGAACCAACAATTGGTTCATATGTTAAGCAAATTGAAGTTATCTCATCGGCACACAATGTCACCATCTTTACCATGAGCACGGGAAATATTCCCATTGACGTTGTGGCGGCAGGAGTGGGTGATGCCGAGCAAAAAATACCATTTAGTGTTACGTTTAATGGTGCCTATTCAAATCTATTGGCAACGTTAAAAGATATTGAAAATCTGAGAAGACCGATAGGCGTTTTGACCAGCGCACTTTCGATCGACGAATCAAACACGGGTTCATCACAACTGTACTTGTCTGTTTCTGGAGAAATTCCTTATTGGCCAATTGTTCCAGTTACACCCACACCATGAAATCAAAAAAACAAGCACCATTTCTCGTAAAATTCGCGATTCTAACACTCATTACGTCGTTTGTTTGGATTAGTTTTGATGTATATCGAGCGTTTACTGAAAAGCCAGCCCCCTCTGTTTCAGCTGAAATACTGGCACCAGTTGATCCACATCTCGATGCGGCCCTTTTAGACAAGCTTACAAATAGGGTATATTTTGAAGGAGGACAATAATATATATGAATAACAACAAAAAAATACCAACCCTCATTGGAGTAATTGTTTTAGTCTTTGGTCTTGCTGGTGGTGTGGTATTGGTAAACAAAGATACGATCTTCAAACTCGGAGCAAGCCCTGACACTACTCCGAAAGATGTTCGAATTACTAATATTACCGATGGTTCCTTTACCGTAAATTGGGTTACCGACAAACAAACAACTGGGCTTGTGAAATGGGGAGAGACTTCAAACCTTGGTCAGACAGTAACACCTGAAGGAGGAGCTGCAAAAACGAGCCTTACCCATTCTGCAACAGTTCGGAACCTAACGAAAAACAAAGCATACTATTTCACAATTAATTCTGGGGGAACTGATGTTACCAATAATGGCATTCCGTGGAACACCACCACTGCTCCTTCCATTTCTGCAGACGTCTCGCATGTATCAGGAACTATTCTCCTGCCGACTGGGCTTCCCGCCTCTGACGCTATCGTGTATATAGACGCGCCTGGAATGACAGAGCAATCTACGATCACCTCTTCCTCAGGAAATTGGATACTTGCGCTCCCTGTAGCAGAAAGCGAAAAAGACACGCTTCTTACTATTTTTGTTCAAGCAGGAACTACTGGAGTTGCTACCGCACAAGTATATTTAGGTTCAGCTAATCCGGTTCCTTCTATCACCTTGGGTAAAACATATGATTTTAGAACGAGTACCCAAACGACTACGACAAATGACCCACAATCTTCTGTTATTTTGCCAAACTCAAACACGACCACTGAAACAAAGTCTCGTTTTGATTTAAACACATCGGCAACACCACTCCCTGCTTCAAGCACTGTGACAGTGAAAAGTATCGACAATGGTGAAACGATATACACAACAACTCCAGAGTTTTTTGGAGATGGCCCTAAAAACACCAGTATTACGGTAACGGTTCATTCATCCACACCTATTACGCAAAACGTAACAGTCGCGTCAGACGGATCGTGGAAATGGAGCCCTCCCACAAATCTTGAAGAAGGTTCACATACGCTCACCATTACCTGGAAAAATGCTCAAGGAGTTCTGCAAACAATTACCAAAACATTTACCATTGTTGCAAATGCCCAGGAACCGGCATTTGTATCCACCCCATCTGGAACTCTTGCGCCTACTGCAAAACCAACAGCAAAGCCTACCGTTGCACCTACGATCGCACCAACAGTTGCCCCAACACTTGCACCGACAGTGAAGCCGACAGCTATTCCAACAGCAAGTGCCTCACCAACCATTGCTCCTGTTAAAACAGCAACACCTTCAGCTCTTCCTGTTGCAGGAAGTCCGTTTGCAACGCTCGCCTTTATTTCAACAGGTATTGCACTCCTTATTTCTGGTATCTATTTAAATAGTTCGCTCAAACAAT
>JAKAKU010000093.1 GCA_021824385.1 bacterium
TTGAGTTAAAGAAAGACCGAAGTCGGTAACATCAATGCCCATCGAAAGAAGTCCTTTAATAAATGCATCCTTGTATTCTGGAGACGATTCTCGAACGTCCATTCCAACTACACATTCTCGAATTTGGCGCCGATGAAGAAATGTTGCATACGCGCGTCCAAGGTGAGTTACAACTTCAGGGGTTAAATCAACTCCAACGAGTCCGCGAATATCATATCCGCGAAACATTGTTTTTGAAATATTCATATCGACATCTTACAGCTTTATAAAGAGTAAGTCCAAGAGTTGAACGATCTCCCCTTGCCCCGTCTTACTTTTTATATCGGCTTCTGAGACATCATGTACAAACTGTTGTAACTTTTCAAGGCTAAACTTGGTTGCTTGGTTTTGAAGTTTCCGTTTTCTCCAGTCTGGAATAGTTAAGCTTTTTGGGTCAATTTTTACCCATGCTAGATCCTTGAGTTGTCGGGCCAGCATGGCCAGCACGAGTTCTGGTGCATCGATTTTAATAATTTTATGAAACTCTTTAACGAGTAATTCACCTCTCCCTGGTGCAACCATTTCTAAGAATCCAAAGAGCTCTTTCTTTAATTTAAATTCCTCGTATGTTGTTTCTTTGGGGAGGAGTTTTTTGATTGCTGCCGGGAGTGAACCTTGAAAATACAAAAGAAGTCTACCTTCGTACTCACTGTTATGTTTATTGAGCCAGGTGTATTCTTTGATTGAGATTTTTGAAGCGTTTGATGCGCTTACCAGTCGCTCAGTAGAAAATAATGATCCGCTTGCGAGTGTTTCTGAAAGTGAGGTATTTGCGCTAAGGTGTTCCCACCCACGTTTTTTAATTTCTTCTATTATATGTACGAAACGGGTGTACGAGCTTAACGAGTCATCACCATGTATGCAAACAATTTTCATGAAGTAAGTATATCAGGCATAAAAAGAGCGACTGATATGTCGCTCTTGTTTTTGTGCATGTAAGGCTAATTAAGGTTTCGCTCCTCAACACTATGTTGAGTCAAATCGTGCAATGCGTATACTATCGTGGCAAAACCAAATCCAATCCCCATCGAAAGAGCCGCACCATTAAAAGGGATTAAAACTCCCGAAACTATTAAGACGACTGAAAAAATTAGACCCAAAAGATATCCTTTTTTACGTTCCGTCCGCTCATTTTTAATGAGCGTTCTCAAAGTCTTGGGTACGTCATAATATGACATTTTCTCTCTCCTTTAGATTATGATGTAAAAACATTATAACATTATAGGACCTTATTGTCAAGATTTCACGCTCAATGTACAGGTTAAAGTATAGATCTGAGCAAGACAATACCAGCACGAGTGTGCTGGTATGTATAAATTGTAATCACCTTCTTATTCGAATGACCTCGGCCATTATCGCTGCGGTTGCACCCAAACAAAGAAGAATCTGTGCCGCAGTTTCGTTCACTACTGAAACAGCAACGCTAAAAATGAATAGCACGATTGCAGCTACCTCTATTCCAAACGATATCCTGTTAATTATGTACTTGATTTGAGGGTCCGGTTGCACTTTTGAGCTCCTATCACTCAGAGGTTCGCAAACAAGTGGGCGGTTACTTTGATTTTGAATTGAGACTCAGGTAAATGCCCAACACAATCAGAACAATAATAACAAAGAGAAAGGCAATCACTGATACCCGCAACCCATCCATACCGTCACCCGTAGTTGGTGTAGCGAACAAAAGCAGTCTAACCATAGTATCCTCCTGTTTCACACTAACACATTATATACTATAAGCTATTATTTGTCCATCTTCTTGTAGGCTCTCAGCATCTCGTTTAGCTTGTCGTGAAATCCGCCCTTTGAATGATTGTGAGCAACAAGTGCGCCACTAAAGTTCCGGGGAATGTGCGCAAGTTCATGCAAAAGCACTTTGTCTTGTTCCATTTTTGATAATCCATCAAAATATTGGGTTACCACTTCAATGCAGTACACTGCAGGCAAGTTTGCAGCAATTTGCCACACCCGACTCATTCCCCAGATACGTGCGTATGCACGTGCGCTACTGCCAGTGGAGCGAATCGCATAGATTTTGTCTGCCTGAATCCAATACAAATCTAGTTTTTGAACAAGTTCGTGTACACGATCCAAAATATCAGGAGCCTTTACCCAATCAACTTTTGCTCTGGATTTTTTACGTCTACCGAACATATGTGAGAAGTATACCGTATGGAGATTTTTAAATTTCAACAACTAAATCCCTGTCACGTTCTTTGAATGCGTGACACATGGCTATAGCAAGGGCATCGGCCGCGTTGTCAAAATGAGTTTTTCCGCCTTTAGCCGCCTTCACATGAGATCCAAAAATATCCTGTACCGTTTTTATAACCATTTTCTTGTCGGCTCTTCCACTTCCGGTGACTTGTTTTTTGATGGTCCCTGGCGCATATTCGGCAACAGGCACTCTTCCGTGTGCAGCAGCCAAAAGCATAACCCCTTGTGCTTGGCCGACACGAATCGCCGTTTTTACATTGGTGCTAAAAAACACTTTCTCAATTGCCATTACATGAGGGCTATATTTGGTGAAGAGAGCATTCATTTCGTCGAATATTGCAGCAAGACGCTTTTCAGGGGTGCCATCTTTGTCTGTTGAAATAAGCCCGTAATTAATAAGTTCAAGTTCTCCTGCCGCGGTAAATTCAATAACTCCGTATCCAGTTGTGGCAGTTCCCGGATCAATTCCAAGTATCGTAATAGGCAGAATCATATCGAACTTCAGTATACTCCAAACAAAAGGCAAAAGAAGAGGGTGAGAACATACGTCCTCACCCTGTGACAGTGCACCAACTGATGATTAGGGGGGCTATCAGGTTGGCCTAGTAAATAGTCGCCGACTGGAATTGAACCAGTGTGCACACCTTTGCAGGGCGTGGCCTATCCGCTTGGCTACGGCGACAAAGTAGTATATTAAATATACTGAAAAAAGTAAATGAAGTCCCTCGACCAGAGGGTCTCGGTTCTTCTCAGCTAAGAGTATCTGATGAAACAGGGCGACAAATAGTCGCCCTGATATTTTCTTGACTGGAGAAGTAATAAACACTGCTCCAGTCAACTGCGCGGGAACCGTAAGCCGTGGTGCGGCTTCTCAAGAATCTTGCACGTTAGAGGATTCGAACCTCTGTCTTAGCCTACCGGCTACGTCCTGAGCCACTAGACCAAACGTGCTGATACGCACACTATACGCCTAGATGAATCAAATTTCAAGTTTTTTACTTCGAAGCCTTGGTTGAAGATTTTTTCGCAGGCTTTGTAGCCGCTTTCTTGGGTTTTGCTTCTTTTTGAGAAGAAGCAGCCAATTCTTTGGTATGTGTTCTTTGATAAATTTTATCAATCTCGCGCTTACTCTTTTCGCGAATGTAATAGAGTTTTGCATGACGAACGCCTTGCATTCCCTTTCGTGAAACTTCAATCTTTTCAATTGTCGGAGCAAAGAGCGGGAAAATCATTTCCATTCCGATGCCTTGGTTTCCAATTCTGCGAACGACAACACTTTTGCCCATGCCATTGCCTCGAATTGCAATAACAGTACCTTCAAAAATTTGAACACGACTTTTTGATTCACCAGTATCAGCTCCCTTTTTATCGGTAGCTTTTTCAAAGAGTCTTTGGTGCACGCGAACAACATCACCTACTCCAAATTGAGTCTCCTGTGCCTCACCTGACGCGGATACATGTTTGTGGGTTGCCTGTATTGCCATAATCAGCCTGTATTGTACCTCAGATTATTACATAAGCGCAAGTAAGTGTATATAATATGAAAATTATGCATTTTGAAACTAAAGCTGACATGTTCCAGAAGATGAAGCGCAAGCTCAAAAGAACGGG
>JAKAKU010000107.1 GCA_021824385.1 bacterium
TAAGTAAAATGACTACGAGTTCTTCAATTCCAATTCCAAACATATATGTTTCTTACAGTTTCCATTAGAATAGGTAAATATGGATAACTGTATTTTGAGAATAGGCTATTTGTCATCAAAACTCAAATTGAAGGCACTGGTGCTTTTTATAATTGTCTTTGCTGCGAGTCTTACTGCTCCATTCAAGCTTGTATATGCCGTGCCGTATGGTGACGGAAATTATGGAGCAAACTTGTATGGAGAAGATTTTCCTGCCTCATCCCCGGCAAGTGCTCAGACCTGCTCTGATAGTGTCCCAAAAAGTGCTCCCGCCATTACCCTGGTGTCAGGCAAAAGTTCTACTGAAATTAAGCTTACCTTTACTCATGCAACCGATCCAGTTACCTATTATGCACTCGAATATGGCCCGGAGTCACAAAAGTATATATATAGTGCAGCGAATATTGGGAATCACGACGCCACAACCTACACCGTACAAAAACTGTCACCAAACTCAACCTATTATTTTCGACTTCGAGCGGGAAACGGGTGTATGCCCGGCGAATGGTCTGCCGAAGTATCAGGCAAAACACTCGGGCGATTCTCTACGAAAACGCTCGACCTTACCAACACGACTATTACCCCGGTCGAAACGGCAACCTCATCCGGCAAACCTGCACCAGTCGCGACACCGGTGAGCCCGGGATATGATGTCGACGTAACGGTTGTTAATACCAAAAACGAACCCGTATTGGGCGCAAAAGTTACCATTCACTCGGATCCTCAGGAAGCCACCACCAATCAGGATGGAGTTGTACATTTTAAAGGGGTTGCCGAAGGCTCACACACACTCCTTATTGCGTACGGCGACTACAGCGGAGAAGAATCCATATTCTTAAATGGGCAGGTGAAAATATTCAAAATTACAGTGACGGTCGAAGAAAAAAATGTAGTCTTTTCAAAACCTGCGCTTTCAGTCATTGCTGTTTTAATGGGGGCTGTTATTCTGCTCACCGCAATTATCTTCATACGCAGAAAACGCGCTTAAAAGAGTGCAAAATTTGAACATTTCGTGTATACTATGAGCATCAGAAATTAGTTAGCGTGGGAGTTACATCATGGTTCTGAGTCTCATACTTGGTGGAGTGCTAACCGTGTTGGGGGCAATGCTCTTGTTTCACGCGAACCACCTTGATTCGCAAAAAAACAAAGAAATCACCCTTTTCAGCATGATTGGCTACATCGTACTGGTAATCGCATTGCTGTGCGGTGCGGTGAGCAGCATAATTGCCCTGAACACCAACGTCGTGTTTATTGCAGTTATTGGCGCAATTGAGATTGTTGCAGCGGGCCTGATTTTTGGCTGGCATTTCTTAAGTTGGTGGGAGAGCGACATCCACGAAGCTCACCCATCCAACTAAGTTTTCTAACCTGACAGTTCGTTTGGCGACGGACTATCAGAGTATCAAATAAAGCCGGACTTAATCAAGTCCGGCTTTTTTTTATTATTCACTCCTTTCTAACTGTTTTGAGTCTGCAAAATGACAATGTGATTCTTCCAATCCCCAAAACTTGCCACCTCCGTAGACTCAGCAATGAGCTTTTGCACATCATACTGTGCCGGGGGCTTTTGTGTTGTTGTCAGAATGAGCACAATATACTGCACGGGAGGAACCGTATGCTTAAGGGTGGCATACAGATCGAGCTTTGTACATGTTTGTGTACTCAGCTTCATCTGACAAATCGGCTCTTCACTAAGAATTGATGCGTCAGCCGGCAAATGCTCAACTGCTATCTTTGCTTCGCTCATTGCATCAACGCCAGAAAAGTAGGTAGCCCGTACAACAAGTGTCGCCACATTGAGCGCGAGCATAAGCACCAATAAACAATCTGCTACTGCGCGCCAGCGCTTCGATCTCTGCCTCAAGACCGTAATCAATGAGGATACACATATGTCTGCGGCCGCGATCAAAATTACTACATAGTGCGGGTTTTTCATTTTCAAGAGAACCAGCATCAAAAACGCCGCCCACAAATAGCTTGAAGCGAGACGAGGAACATACAGTGGTTCCTCTACAACATCAGTTGTTCGTTTTATCGAGCGCTTAGTGAGATCAACCAGACTTCCCACGACACCAACTACGATCAAAAGAATTGAACCACCAAACACAAAATAGGTTTGGCCGAGAGCGCGAAGAATGGTGCCTATATCGGCATCAAGCCCTCGTGCCGATCGAAAACCCAATGCCCGCTGCAACTGAACTACATTCGCAACAATGTATGGCTTTCCAATATAGGTTGCCATAAATTCTACAAACAGTAATACGCAGAGGGAACCCACAAGAAGCGTTACTCCATGTGTTTTATGTTTCTCTCTGGTACATATCCAGTGAATGGCAACAGCCAGCAGTGCAAAAACGGCAATGTGTTTGTAGTCCGCAGATAAGCCAAGGAGCAGCCCGGCAAAAAACGTTGTCCAAAGCGACTCACTCCTCAAAGCGCGCGCAAACAATCCAATTCCAAACAGGCCAATCATGAGAGCTGCTGTGTCCAGTTTTACCAGTCCACTGGTATACAGAAACCATCCATCAAACGTCAATATCAGTCCTGACAAAAGTGCAGTACGCTTACTCCGCGTGATGGATAGGGTTGCAAAAATCATTGCTGCAACTGCAATGGCCGATATCACGGCCGACAGATACCGAGCAGACTCAATAGTCAGACTTCCCGTTACTGCCATCAGCACAAAGTGAAAAAACGGTTGATAGAAAAACGGCACGGGTTCTTCGCCCGGATTTACTTCAAGTGAAGGAAAACCGGTTTCTGCCGTACCTTTCGCCGCACTTTCATACACATACTCATCCCAGTCAGTTGGGGTAAGTGGTATATACACAACGTGTATTGCAAATGAAAATGCACAGAGAAATACACTTATAGCCCAAAATTTGCGAATAGACATTCCCCCCCCTTATGGAAAGATCGGCGGAATAAAAATCGAGGTTTGAAGCCAGCGATTACTCTTCGGAATTTTACCCCTCTGTGAAAGCTTGAGTAAAAATCCAAACATGTACACATAAATCGAAGACAAGGTAAACCGCAGATATAAGAATCCGCGCCAACTCTTGGACGAATAGACATTTAGGAGTCCAAGACCGACTACAAACATAACCCCAACACTCATGAAAAAGGCAAAGAGTGTATAGTGTCCTGAAAGGAACAAGTAACTCATCCCCAGTGCAGCAAAGAGTGTCCCTCCTGCGATTAAGATAACAATCAGAAATCGAATGATGGCAAAGGGAGAGGAACGATGTACAAACACCATTTGCCCCGCGCCAAAGCCCGACCTCAAGTCTTGTTTCCACATGGCTTCTGGGCTTGTACGATGCTTGTGATACACAATAAGCTTGCCGAGTGCAACAATGGTGAGCCTGCGCTCAAGTGCTTCGATAACTGCCTCGTAGTCTTCATACGAATCCCTGAAATTAGGATGAAACAGTCCACGTCGAAAAGTGAAATAAATGGTTTCAAACCATACAGCAGTAATTGGCCATCTCTGGCGCCAAAATTGTGTTTTCCATGTCAGGTATTCGCCATTCCACGGAGCGTTTTGTCCGCGCTTCAAGGCGCCCTTGTCTTGATACACAGCAGCGGCATCGGTCTGTTCAGGCATTGCTTTCATAACACCGGTGACACAGGAGGTAAACGTTGAATAGTCAACCTCAGTATCTGCCTCAAACATGGTCAGCATATGGTACACAGCACTGGCTACCAGATTGCGTGGGTGACGAATTTTGGTATCAGTCCATCCCACAACATCTACCAATCTGTTTTCAAGATTGGGAATACCAGTAGGCCGAACAAAGTGTTCAAGTTCGAAT
>JAKAKU010000091.1 GCA_021824385.1 bacterium
CTGGAGTCATTGGACTCCTCATCTATGGAAAGCCAGATGCGCTACTACATCCAGTTTTAACATTTTAATCAATGAAAAATTTATTAGCTCAAGGATCAATCGATTTTGCACCAAGAGGTGGTGGTTTTGCAGGACCTGGAACCGGAATTTTTGCCCCCAGCGCCGACCCTGCGGGAAATTTTGAAAAGCTTATATCGACGGTTATTGGAGTTATGACCGTGGTTGCCGGTATTTGGTTTATCTTCACGCTTTTTATTGGCGCAATTGGATGGATTACTGCAGGTGGTGATAAAGGAGCGGTAGAAACAGCAAAGAAGCGAATTTCAAATGGACTCACCGGCCTCGTTATCGTCGTTATCGCAGTGTTTATAACAAGCTTAGTGGGACAAATTCTTGGATTTGATATCTTAAATATTGCCGCGGCAATAACAACACTTTCACAATAATTATGTACTCTATCGTATCTGCACAAGTTACTAATCTCGCTACCCCTACCCTTACAGGTAATGGAACTACTTTTTTTGGAAATTTTATTCCAAAGCTAATTTCACTTCTTTTTATTGTAGGAAGTCTTGCATTCTTTTTTATGTTCCTCATTGGTGCTATTCGATGGATTACATCTGGCGGAGACAAGGCTCAAATTGAAGGAGCAAGATCACAAATTACTCAAGCTGTTATTGGACTTGTTTTAATGGTCAGTATTTGGGCGATTGCCAAGCTTCTTGAAACCGTGTTGGGAATTAAGCTTTTGAATATTGACCTCACCCCTCTTCTTCAGCCTGCTCCCTAAGAGTCTCCCCTTGACTTTTGTCTGCAAAATACGCGATAAATAGATATCAGACTTTTCTTAGTAAACATAACTTAAGTTTGACAAACTATAAAGAATCGTGATAGTCTATACGATTTTTACAAAATCTTTAAGGAGGTGACACAATGATATGAACTTATTATCTACAGTACTCGCGCAAAACGCGATTAACATTTCAAATCCTAACGGTGTAGGAAATCCTACTGGCTTTCAAATTGGAGATATTATTAGCTGGGCCATTACTCTCGTAGTGGTAGTTGCCGGTCTTATTTTCTTTTTCATGCTTATCATTGGAGGCCTTCGATGGGTACTTTCTGGTGGAGACAAAGCTCAAACAGAAGCAGCCCGAGGTCAAATTACTGCAGCTCTTATTGGGCTCGTAATTATTTTCTCAGCTTGGGCAATTGCCAAGCTCGTTGAAACCGTATTCGGAATTAGTATCTTGAGTGTAAGTATTCCTGCCATTACTGGAACAGGTGGAGGCGGAGGCGGAGTATAAAAACTTTTTTTGATAAAAAAAGCACAAACACCCAAGCAATTGGGTGTTTGTTTTGTATCTTGTAGAATAACAGAACATGCAACTTCAATATAAAAAGATACTGGTAATCTTCATTGTATGTGTTGGTCTTTTTTTTGTGGCAAGACCGGTTATAGAACCTGATTTTTTTTGGCATATTAGACACGGATCTGAAATTTTAAGATCTGGATTTAAATATACCGATCAATATAGCTACACCATGCCCTCGTTCCCCTTTGTCAACCACTCGTGGATCACCAGCGTCTTGTGGAGCGTTATATATATACAGTTACACCTGGGGTACAACGGTTTAATTTTATTTTGTGTATTGGTTGCAATCGCAGGAGTAATTCTTATATCAAAAAATACTCTGTGGATGATCCCTCTTCTTGCAACAAGCTATGTCTATACTTTTGGAGTAAGGACCTATGTTGCTCCTTTGCTTTTTCTGCCAGTTCTTTTCTTTTTAATTGACAAGTACACTTCGGGCTACCGAAAGTACCTATATGCCGTGCCGGTTGTATTACTTGTGTGGGCAAATTCACATGGCAGCTTTTTGTTAGGATTGTTGTATATTTGGGGATATTTTTTAGTCGATGTTTTGCCTGCAAAAAAATCACTTCTCAACAAAACTCAGGTATGTATTACCTTCTTGATTGCTTCAATCTCAACCATAATAACTCCTTATGGCACTGGAATTTGGGTTGAAGCATTGAGAACTATTAACAACCCGCTACTTAAAAAATATGTAGCAGAGTGGCAGCCTCTAAACTCGTTTCCCAGTTTTAGCTTAATCGCAATTATTGCACTGTGGGTGGCATCTGTTTGGTATACCAAGAGAGTTAAGTGGATACACCTATTCACCATTTTGTTATTTGTTGCAAGCATTTTTACTTCACGAATAGCGGTATTATTTTGTGTTTCAGCTAGTTTTATAATTGCAAACTCATTTGTTACATTCAAAGAAACGAACAAAGCTAAAATTGACACTCAGAGGTTGTCTTTCCTAAATAACCTACTTATTGTGTTGTTTTCAATTTTATTTATGATTGAAGCATTTATTATTTGGAAAAATCGATCGGAGACTATCCATAACTTTTATCCAGTGAGCGCAGTAGAGTTTTTGAAGCACCATTCATATTCAGGTCGAATTTTTTCGATAATACACTGGAACAACTACATGCTTTTAGAAATACCAGAAAAACCTATTTTTATTGACGGAAGAATGATGGTGTGGAGCCAATCAAATAAAACAAACGAGCTTGATTCTACATTTCAGACATATATCGATATCGCGATTCTTGAAAAACCATTTACCGACGTATTTGACACCTACTGTATCGGAACGGTTTTATGGAACAATGCCAAATCAAACGAATTTTGGAGCAAAAATATCGTGTCAAAAGACCTGCCATCTCGATTAGACAAAATGGAGTGGAAGCTGACATATGAGGATGCTATCTCTGTAGTGTATGAACGCAGTCTTCCCAAAACCTGTAACACCACCAAATGAACAATAATGCGCGTGATAGCCTAATAAACGCAGTCCTTGTTTCTACCTCAGTCTGTGGACTTTTAATGATGCTCAAAGGGTTGCTTGTTACCATTCCTCAAGGTGCATTCACATACTCGACCGCCCGAGATACAATACTCATTTCTCTGGTACTGGTGATGAACACCCTTTTCGTATTCTTCTTTCTCACCCACCGTGTAGCTCCCTCCAAAATGGTGAGAACAGATACCGTAACGTTTATTTGGGCATATTTGGGAAGTTATTTACCATTTTTCTTCGGATTTAAAGACTTTTTATATATCCCCCTTGTCGATGTCTTAATCGCGCTCAGTGCAGTTTGGGCTATTTTTTCGGTGGTTAGACTTGGTAAATCAACTGATATTTTAGTTTCAAATCGTGGAATTGTAACGAACGGTTCATATGGTTACGTGAGACATCCACTATACGCATCGTACATACTTACCAACACATTGTATTTGCTGATCTCCCCGTTCTTTCTCTGGAGAACGGTACTCTATTCAATTTGGGTGCTCTGCCTCTATATGCGAATTTACTACGAGGAACAGTTTTTATCACACTCAAAAGAATACCGCGAGTATGCGACAAAAGTGAAATACCGTCTTTTCCCGGGAATTTGGTAGTCTGTATCAGTTTTGCTTCAGGTAAAATGCTTCTAGCATCATGAATAGAAAGACAATACTCATAGCTGTACTCTGTTTTTTAGGTACTTTTTTTGTAGCAAACTCATTTTTAGACCCTGACTTTCCTTGGCACCTTCGTCACGGACTTGATATTTTAAATGGACAATTTAGCTTGACTGATCAATACAGTTATACAATGCCATCGTTTAAATTTGTGAACCACTCGTGGCTTACCAGTGTGATATGGGCAGTTATATATACCAAACTTCATATAGGTTTTGCAGGAGTAGCTGCATTTTGTG
>JAKAKU010000106.1 GCA_021824385.1 bacterium
CGAAAGCTCTCGTAGATTTTTTGTAACAGCACTCGCTCCACTTGTTTACAATATTGGCATCATTCTATGTACCGTGTTTTTGTCTCCGTCGATTGGTTTGTGGGCGCCGGCAATTGGTGTTTTGGTAGGTGCTTTTGGGCACTTACTCGTACAGCTTCCACTTGCTATGACCCTTGGCTTTCGGTTTACCAGACGAGTAAAACCAACAGCTGAAGTTAAAAAGGTCGGGAAACTGGCAGCCCCTCGAGTTCTCGAGCTTTCAATACTTCAAATTTTAAAAACAGTCGAACTTTCATTTGCGTCCCTCATGTCTGTTGCATCTTACGGCTTTTTAAGCCTGGCAAGCTCACTGCAAGCAGTGCCGATAAACTTGTTTGGTATTTCGCTTGCAAAAGCTGCCCTCCCTGCCCTTACCCGGGTATCTGACGATCCAGCCGCATATAAGAAAATTCTCTTAACAACGCTCTATCAGATGATGTTTTTCATTATTCCCGTTTCAACGCTTCTTGTTGTCTTACGGGTTCCGATTGTTCGACTTGCCTACGGAACAAACCTTTTTGATTGGGATGCGACGGTGACAACAGGGCTCGTTTTAAGCGGGTTTGCCATTGGAATTCCAATTCAAGCGGCACTCGCACTTATTTCACGCGCCTATTACGCTCTTCATGACACGCGAACTCCGGTAGCCTTTGCGATTTTTGACGTATTTCTGACTATTGGTATTGAAGTGCTCTGCGTATTTGTCTTCAAACTTCCCGTGTGGTCATTGGCGGTTGCCAACAGTATTTCAGGCTTCGTTCAAATAAGTTTGCTTTATTATGTTTTAAGTCGAAAACTTCACAATGGAACGCTGTTCTCTATTACTCCCATTATTAAGAGTGTTGTGGGTGGAGTGTCTTCGGGCCTCGTGATGTTTGCTCTTCTCAAGACCTTTGATAAGTCGGCATGGGTGAAACGTTTGTCTTTTATCAATAATATTGACGCTTTGAAGAATTTGAACTTCGAACATTTTGTACTGGATACGCGCTACACCTTTAACCTTATTGTGCTGACGGGAATTACTGCTTTGATAGGGATTATCGTCTATCTAGTGGTTTTGTGGGCACTACAGTCGGACGAGCTTTCGGTATTTATTAAATTAATCAGATCACGTGCCTTTAAGGAACTTGAAAAAGAAGAAGAACCGATTACGACACCACAAATGGACTGATTCTCAGGATAGCTGACACCTCTTGACAACCATTAGCACTCATACTATTCTAGTGCTAGTTATGCAACCACTTACTGCTCGTCAGACACAGCTACTGAAAGCGCTTATTGACGAATACTTATCAACTGCCGAGCCTGTCGGCTCCCTCGTTTTGGAGAAAAAATATAACTTAGGTGTGTCACCTGCCACTATCCGAAATGAAATGTCGACCTTAACTACCATGGGATACCTCAAGCAGCCCCACACGTCAGCAGGTCGAGTACCCACGCCCGTTGCCATGAAGTTTTATATTAGTCAGCTGATGGATGAAAAAGCCATGAGTATTACTGATGAAGTGCGCGCCAAAGAAAATATCCGCGTTGCACAAACAAATGTAGACCGGCTTATGAATGAAGTGACTCACTTGCTCTCCGAAAATACTGGGTCCCTTGCCGTTGCCTCAACCGAAGACGGCTCAATCTGGAGTCACGGATTTTCTCACGTGTTTGAAAGCCCTGAATTTTTGGACCACCAAGTATGCCAAAGCGTTTTTTCAATGATTGAAGAAGTAAACCAACTGCATGAATTGTTTTTCCATCGGCTAACTGGACTTACTCCTATTGAAGTCCTCTTTGGAGAAGAGCTTGGATATGCTTTTTTTGAACCAGTTGGCATTGTGGCAAGTCGTTTTAAGGCAAATGGACGCGAATATGCTCTTGGCGTGATTGGGCCATTTAGGCTAAACTATGCTCGAGTGATTCCGACGGTTCGCTATTATGGAGAACTCATGCAAAACACGTTAAATAATGGATAACAACATCGCAAAACCAAAAAAAACAAAAAAACATGAAACTGGAGACGTTCAGTCTGTTGAGATAGAACAATTAAAAGAGCAACTGGCTCGAACACTCGCAGATTATTCTAATCTAACAAAGCGCGTAGAGCGAGAACGAATTGAGGGAAAGTATCTTTCAAAGTTGGTTGTTGTGTCGAGACTGCTTCCTGTCTTTGATATGTTTGTTGACGCACAAAAACACAGTAATGACGCAGGCCTTGGAATTGCACTAAAAGTATTGTTCGACACATTAAAGGAAGAAGGAATTGACGAAATTGAAGTTCACGAAGGCGATGCCTTTAATCATGAACTTCATGAAGCAATCGACACGATCGAAAACACAGAAAAGGAAGACAATACAATTGCAGAAGTTTTAATGAAGGGGTATAAGTTTACTGATGGGCCAGTGATTCGACACGCTAAGGTAAAAGTATACACGAGTAAAAAATGACTCTTGACAACGCATTAGCACTCGCGTTACATTAGTGCTAACACCAAAACACATATGGGAAAAATAATTGGAATCGACTTAGGTACTACAAACAGCTGTGTGGCAGTTATGGAGGGTGGATCGCCCAAAGTAATTCCGTCAGCTGATACCGGACGCAATACCACTCCTTCAGTGGTTGAACCAGTCAAAAATTTGATTGGGGACGTTGCAAAACGTCAAATGGTCTTAAACCCCAAGAACACCGTGTATTCGGCTAAACGCCTTATGGGCCGACGAGTCGATGACAGTGAAGTAAAGCGAACCCGTGACATGGTGCCATTTGAAATTACTTCAAAAGATGGCATGGCTGCGATTTCGGTTGAAGGTAAAACATATACGCCTCAAGAAATTGGCGCTCGTGTGCTCATGAAGCTCAAAAAAGATGCGGAGAGTTATTTGGGTGAAACCGTCACTCAAGCAGTTATTACCGTACCGGCATATTTTGACGACGCTCAGCGCCAAGCAACAAAGCAAGCCGGAGAAATCGCAGGGCTTAAGGTTGAACGCATTATCAATGAACCTACTGCCGCAGCACTTGCCTACGGACTCGATAAAAAGAAACAGGAAAAAATTGCCGTCTATGACCTTGGTGGAGGAACGTTTGATATTTCAATTTTGGAACTCGGAGATGGTGTGTTTGAAGTGAAAGCTACCAATGGTGATACCCACTTAGGAGGAGATGACTTTGATGGCCGAATTGTGGACTACATTTGTGAAGAATTCAAAAAAGATAATGGCGTAGACCTTAAAAAAGACGCACAAGCCTTGCAGCGCGTTCGAGATGCCGCTGAAAAAGCAAAAATCGAACTTTCGAGTGCCGAGGAAGTTGAAATCAATCAGCCATATATTACGCAAAAAGACGGCAACCCGCTGCACTTAACGATGAAAATTAGTCGTGCAAAGCTTGAAGGCATTGTTGCTGATCTTATTGAGAAAACCATGAAGCCAGTTGAGGCTGCACTTAAAGACGCAAAACTGAGTAAAAACGATATCAACGAAGTGATCCTCGTCGGAGGAATGACTCGCATGCCAAAAGTTGTGTCAGCTGTTAAAGAATTTTTTGGCAAAGAGCCCAATCGAGGAGTGAATCCAGATGAAGTGGTGGCCATTGGAGCAGCCATTCAAGGTGGAGTGTTGGGTGGAGAAGTAAAAGATATTCTCTTACTCGACGTAACACCACTGACCTTGGCAATTGAAACGATGGGGAATGTGGCAACACCAATGATTG
>JAKAKU010000030.1 GCA_021824385.1 bacterium
GTTTTACCGCCGTTACATAGTCACCAGACTTTTCAAGTCTCCAGTCGACGGATTCGCCTTCGTTTTTGTTTTCATTAAAGAAAATAAGTGCTCCCACTTGCTTGTAGTTATCGGGAATTTGTTTTTCAAGCATGTCAGTAAGCCAGCTCGTTTTGTTTCCTCCCGTTGGCGCGGAATTTACCTCCGAAAGCATGACAGGCTTTTTGGTAAGCGCAATGAGTTCATTATAAGAGGCTCTAAAAGTACCATCAAAACTTGCCCAACCACCCCATGGATGGGAGTTTCCCCAGTTATATCCGTCTATTGCTACCCAATCTACAAATTCGTCCCCAGGAAAGAGTTCTTTATAGGGAGTCGTTACCGAATTTGTTGTGTTAAATGACAAAACCCACAAAACGTTTGGAGCATTCTCTTTGCTAATTTTATAAAAATGCCTCCATGCATTTACAAAGTCAGCCGGAGTGCTTTCAAGCTTTTGAGTGCTCCAATACATGTTTGGCAAATTCATTTCCCATGCAAAGCGAAGCATAATGGGTTTTTCGTATTTTGCGAGAGTTAGTGAAGCCTCTTTTAAAAACGTATCACACCGTCCACTTGCAATGGTTTCGTAAAGTGATTTATTTTCTTTGGGGCATTTATCAAAAAAGAGGGGATTACTACTAATCATAGGAGTCCATTTTTCATCTGACAATTTCTGTAAATCATTCAGGAGAAGGGGGTTCGTTAGATTTGTCCAATCGGTATAGATATTTACAATAGCAAGTTTCTTATCAATAAGCTTCTCAAAGTCTGAAACCTTTTTTGTATTTAAGGTTTTCGTCGAGTTATCCCATGAGCCTCCCACCCAAGCTCCAACATACACGTGGCGTTCAGGCTCAGTTATTTTTGTTTCGAAACTCATGTTTTTGAGAGGAGTCTGGTCCTTCTCTTTTATTCTACTGTTTATACCCAAAACTACTAAAAGCACAACAAGCACCAAAAGAAGCCTTTTTTGCATTATTCACTTATAGCTAGTTTGGAGATAAAGAGCAAGAAAACTGAATTACAAATACATAGAATTTCTGTCGAGTAATGCGATATTTTATCTTTAAGGAGTGTATGTTATAGTAGCTCTTCGTCCTAAGAATAATGAGTTGAAGGAGTGTTTTGCATGAATCCGATAGAAAAGGCTAAGAGGATTAAAGACTTGATTCAATTGATTGCAGATCTGACGAGCAAAATAGCATCCGCCGACCCAACCGTTGGATGGAGAGATGCTGCAGGAAACTGGATTAGTCGTGTAGGACAGTTACAAGCTGAGCTTGCTGCTGCAGAAGCTGAGTTAGCCTCCTTGGGAGGAGCAAGTGCGGGAGCAGGGGCGGCTGGTACAGTCGCTAGCAAGCCGGGGTTAGTTGTAAGGGCAGGTCGTGCGGCTATTAATTTTGGTCGCTGGGTATTGCGAAAACCACCGTTACCGCCATTGGCCGCGGGTGGACTTGTTACCGCCGCAGGAGTTGTTGTTTTAACTGCCATAGCCGCAGCTGGCGTCTATGTTGCCGCAAATGTTGCTGGATCATATTTCGGTGATAATCCAATACTGGCAGGTCCGGCGATGAACAAGCCTTTAGCTACTGCAGTAGACGTTCCCGGTGCCAATTTTTCGGATAAATATGCAATTTTTATTCTGCCAAATTCGGGCGGAACTGTTTGGATTGGCGATGAAGATCAATTAAAAACCCTTCGCAGTTGCGACACTCCGAACGGTGGTCTGTGTGATGATCCAAATATCACGTATCCACCCGTTTCGTATGAGCGCAAATCTGAAGATTTTGCAACTTACGACGAAGCTCTGAGCCTGTTTTGCCGGTCAACTGTTCAGAAGCCCGGATATTGGGGGAACAAAGCCGAAGGCTTTGGGGGCCTCTACTGGTCCACGTACCCTTGCGGGTAATTAACATGCACTGATAACGTAGCCGTCCTTCCTCCTAACCTACAATTTAGGTGGAAGGACACTATTTCTATTTCAGCCGTTAAATAAACCCTTCTTTCTGCTAAAATACCTTCATCGTGCAAGCGATACAAAATAATTTATTTTTTTATGTCATCTTTAAAAATTGGTATTGTAGGTCTTCCTAATGTTGGTAAGTCAACACTGTTTAATGCGCTTCTTAAAAAGCAGCAGGCGTATGCTGCAAATTTTCCATTTGCCACAATTGAGCCCAATGTGGGAGTTGTTCCAGTTCCTGATGAGCGACTTGCGAAACTTTCAGAAGCTACAAAGGAAGCTGAAAAATTAACTTCACTTCCGCCAGAAGTTCCTGCAACAGTAGAATTTGTAGATATTGCAGGGCTTATAGCGGGAGCTTCAAAAGGGGAAGGGCTCGGGAATAAATTTTTAAGCCACATCCGTGAAGTCGATGCAATTTTGCATGTTGTTCGGGTCTTTCCTGACTCAGACATTATTAAAGAGGGAAGTGTAGACCCAAAAAGTGACTTTGAAATTATAAAAACTGAACTTGAACTTGCTGACTTGGAAACTACTCAAAAACATGAGAAAAAGAAAAACGCAGATGTTGAACAGCTGCAACTCCTGTCTAAAAAGCCTTTTCTTGTTTGTTTAAACGTTTCCGAAGATCAATTGAAAGATGCAAATACATTGGAAGAAAAGTATGCATCTGAATTTGGTTTGCAAAAAGATCAGGTTGTTGCAATTTGTGCCAGAACCGAAGAACAATTGGCAGGGTTTAGTGATGAAGACGCAGTAGTTTATTTGAGTGAACTAGGGGTGACATCAAGTGGATTGTCTCGTTTAATTAAAAAAGGCTTTGCCACTCTTGGCCTTATTACCTTTTTAACTGCAGGGGAAAAAGAAGTGAGAGCCTGGACTATTCCTGTCGGAATTACGGCTCAAAACGCTGCTGGTGTTATTCACAATGATTTTATTAAAAAGTTTATTAAAGCGGATGTCGTGGATTTTGAAGACTTCATTCAATTAAAGGGATGGAAAAATGCGCGAGAAAAAGGCAAAGTTCGAAGCGAAGGGCGTGATTATATTATGAAAGACGGAGACGTTGTGGAATTTAAAATTGGGGCGTAACTCAGTACGCCCCTTAGCCATTTTTTAATCTTCTAGTGACATCTGAAAATATCCCGCAACCTGTGAGTAGTAGTAAAACTTACTATGGATGGCAATTGAATCTTCCGTAAACTCCACATACTTTGATGCAAGTACTGCAGCTTCTTCGCATCCGGCCGACAACCTTCTCAGCTCCTGTCTTACCTTCGAAATCGCCAGCAGTTTGATGGGCAGCTCCCGAAAAAGGCGAATAAACTCGTGTATCATGAACAGTCTGCGGGTAAAAGTGTTTACTTTTGGGATCCAACACGTACACGTCTTAAGAACCCAAAACCATACAAACGTAAACGAAAACAGCAAATTAAGCATGGTAGACTCCTTGAAAAGCTTATAGTAATTATATTCTTACATTCACTAGAAATCAAAATCTGTCTGTGTTATACTCTAAGTCTCTTATGAAACGAAACTATGAACTCGTAATTGTTTTGGATGGCAAGGCTACTGCGGCCAAAAAGAAAGCTTCACTTGAGAAAGTTGAGAAGTTTATTAAAACTCTCGACGGTAAAATCATTGACATGCTTGATTGGGGTGTTAAAGATTTAGCATATCCTATTAAG
>JAKAKU010000002.1 GCA_021824385.1 bacterium
ACTTTTTTATCTTCGACTTCATAACCAAAGCCGATAGCATTCAATTTATCTAGAAATATTTGTACATGAGGAACATGTACGTTATCTACTGTAACACTACCTTTTGTAATCAATCCAGCAGTCAACAAAGTGGCCACTTCTATCTTGTCAGGAATCACTTCAAACTCATCTAGAACAAGTCGATCTCTCCCTGTAATAAAGATTCTGTCATTATATTCGTCGATACTTGCACCTGACTTTACTAAAAAATCTACCAAATTTAACGTCTCGGGGCTTTTGTTGTAGTTAATTATTTCAGTCGTGTGCCCGTCCTGCAAGCTTGCTGCCAAAAGTATATTTATTGTTGTACCTCTACTTGGAAATGGTAATGTTATACTGCTATATTCGTTTGTTGAAGTCGTTTTAATACCCGTAGTAGACTCTCCATTATCTTCAAATTTGAACCCTAGTTGTTCCAACGCAATGAAATGTTGTTCCATCGGTCTTTCTCCGATACTACAGCCACCTGGCTGTGGAATAGTAGCATTATCAAATTTTGACAACAGAGCACCCAGGAAATAGTAAGATCCTCTAATCTTGTTTCCTAATTCTGTTGGGACTTTTGAAGTGTGTATTGTTCTCGGATCAATCTTAACACTGTTTTCCCCTACTCTCTCTACTTGTGCGCCTATCTCGCCTAAAATTTCAATGAAACATTCAACATCATTAATTCTGGGTACATTATTAATCTGAATTGGCTCATCTAGTAAAACAGCACCGGCTAACACAGGAAAAGCTGCATTCTTCGATCCTCCAGCAGATATAGTTCCTTCTAATCTTTTGCCACCTTCTATTTCAAATGTTTGTGGAATTGGCTCATATTCTTTTAACTCTGATTTTCTTTCTTTCATTTAGGGCTATTATACAGATAAGTTGAGTTATAATACTTTCATGGAAATCCGCGCTTTATTTGTTGACCTCGGAGGAGTTGTTGTCGTTAACAGAGCTCGAGAAATTGGTGAGCAGTACGAGAAATCTGACGGTTTAACTCCACAAATGACCAAAAACGTCTTTCGATTTATTCAAACAGCTAAGCGAACTGAGGAAGAAATAAATATATATCTTCAAAGCGTGAATATCGCACCCGATTTGTGGGAGAGATTTACAAAAGAATTTTATTCTTCTGAAACAAGAAATGATGATTTAGTAAAACTGCTCTTTGAGTTTAAAGAAAAAGGACTGTTAATAATTTTTACGACAAACAATTCAGATGCTGTTATGAAGGGCATGCAAAAATATGAAATTGAAAGTTTGCCAAATCTCGTTATAAATTCTTCTGAACTCCAAGTTGCCAAGCCAGACAAGGCCTTTTGGGAAGTGGCATTTCGTAAAACTCAGGAACTATTACCAGATTTAAATAAGGATGAAGTGTTGGTCATAGACGACAGTAACACAAACTGTATCTCTGCTCGTGAATTCGGATTTCAAACTTACAAATACATAAACAATTCAAATTCAGTAACTGAGATTGTCGCGTTGATTTGAATTAAATTCAATCTCATAGTATACTTCCCTGTCTCTCTTTTTCTCGCTCGATGCATACGCAAAGGATAAGCGCATATGGATACGTTCGTAAAGCTTGGGGCAATTTTAGGGTTTCTCGAAGAGCGGATGTCTGAAGTGTTAGGTGACCTATCGTACACGGACTACCTTATTCTAAAGGAATTAGTTCAATCTGAGGTACCTCAAACGCCCACCACATTGGCTCGCGCGGCTAACAAGGTTCCGACCTCGTTCACGCCAATTCTCGACAAACTCGAGAAAAAGAAATTCCTAAAGCGCCGTCCGAACAAGCTGGATCGAAGATCGGTAAACATAAAACCGGTCAACAAAGTCAAGATTGCCAAGCTTATCGCAGAACTTGAACCAAAGGTGAATGAAGTGCTCAACAGGTACTTCACATCTGAGGAACGAGCGCTTGTAGACACGCTGCACGCGCGTCTATACCCAGTCGATTAAGAGAGACTCGGTTGGGGGGCAGGTGTGAATTTCACGCCTGCCCATATTTTTTGCTCCTTGCACACTTCCCTCATTTCTGTAAAAATCCCCTTATGGTACGACCGAAACAAGAAGAAATCGATGCACAACTCGCCCGACAAGAGCTCGATAGCGATGGATCAGAATCAGCCAGCGGAAGTAATCCAGTTCCAGGAACAGATGCAACTGCCGATGTAGATGCAATGGTTGAAGAAGTAATTGGAAACAAGCCTGAAGATCAAACAGAAGGCTTTAACATTGGAGATGCCGTCAACGAAGATGAACACAAAATTCAACACGGCGATGAGATAAATGATTATGAAGCAGACGAAGAAGATTCAGATGATTTGGATATTGAAAGAAAAGAAGCAGTAACAGAAGACCCCAAAGGCGACCCCTATGACACTTTTGGCGAAGATGACGACCTCGACGATGCCTCTGAAGAATAACTAAAGTTCGAACTTTTGCTCCACATACGCTATAATTGCCTAACTTCTTATACAAAATGTTTAAACATTTTGAAGAGGAGCAACCGACATGCGTACGTAGTTTCAATTCGTTGAAACGGAGTGAAGCTCGTCGCGTTGCAACGAGGTGGATGTAGCTCAGTTGGTTAGAGCGCTGGTTTGTGGTACCAGAGGTCGCGGGTTCGAGTCCCGTCTTCCACCCCAAACGGGACACCTGAAGTCCCAAAGTCCATAATAGCCTGATAAATAGGGCTAATTTCGTAGTTCAATGTACTGTTATAGTTCCAAGACAGACCATTTGGGAAGATTGAACCAAGTAGTGCTTTTATTTGAGTAACGCTAGAGCGTTTATACGTTTCTCCAAAATCAGTTACTGTTTCTTTAATAAAATCTGTAAGCTTATTGATGTCGTACTTCTCTAAGGTAGAATCTGCCTTCGCAACTTGTGCTTTGGCCATTTTTTTCTCCAGTTCTGCATTTTGTTCCTTGAAGATTTCGTCTGTATAAATACCCATGAGGTTCTTCTCCACTAAAACTTTTCTCAAGTCTATAAGCCGCTGGATTTCACCGTCTGCAAGTTTTTTATTTGTTCTTAAATTTGAGACACGCTCTTCATATGCTTCCTTTATATACTTGGTAAAAAGCTCAATACATTCTTCTCTGGGTGTTATCTCCTTAAGTAGCTTTATGATTGCCCCATCCAGTGTTTTTGCTGGAATTGAAGTTGTACACTTCCCCGCACAGCGATAGTACGGATAGCGGTCATTTCGACCTTTGCTCCAACCAGCAGTTAGCCCTATTCCGCATTTTGAGCATTTCACTACTCTCCTGAGTGGAAAGTCTGGATTAACATAAGCACGCCTCGGTGTTGGAAACTTATAAGTACATCTACCGTCTAAATGGTTTTGTACTTTATAAAACTGTTCCATGGTAATCATGGGTCTATGCTGTCCTTTTACCTCTTCTGGGTAAACGTTTGAAGTTAATACTCCTGCGTAAAATTTTAACCTAAATATCCTCTGGACCGTTTGGGGTCGTAACTTATAACCCTTTTTACCGTGGACTGAATATAATCCCCACGTATTCATGAGTATTGCTATCTCACGCAAGCTTTTTGTTCCAGCTGCCATTAAGTCCCACGCACGTTTAACTTTATCCCAACTTTCAGGGTCTTCCACTGCATGGCTATCTTTTAAGATATAACCAAGAGGAGGTTTTCCATTAACCAATCCTGATAAATACCTCGCATGAAGTCCATTTTTTGTTCTTTCACTTTTGACATCATTATCATGCTGAGCAAAACTAGCCAAGATTGTTTCAAGTAGTGTCTCTGTTGGTGAAGTTCCGGTGGGCTCCGTCGCTGATATAAGTTTTACATCACATTCAATTAAGCTTTTTTTAATGGATAAGAAATCTGAAGTCTGGCGTGATAGCCTATCCAATCGGTAAACAAAGAGAGCGGTCACTTCCCTTTTGTTTTTTCTACAATACTTAAGTGCCTCATTAAGTACTGGTCTTCCAATAATATTTTTTGCCGACTTGCCTTCTTCTCTGAAAATCTGGGTTACAAAATAACCCCGGCGTATAGCCTCTTTTCGACAAATATCCTCCTGTGAATCAAGCGAGAAATTATCAACCTGTTCTTCCGTCGAAACTCGGAGATATATAACTGCATTTTTACCAGTCTTTACGCTACTATTAGTCGTTTGTGTCATGGTTTGTTTCCGTTTTCAAGAAGCTCACTTAATGTTTTTCCATTAAATGCTTTTCTCTCAAATTCGTCCAACCAACTTTCAGCTAGGAAATGAATTTCTGTGACTGTGTTCTTGAGGTTTTCTTCGGGGAAATTAGTAGCCAATGGGCCAAGTACTCTTTTTGCTTCCTGTAGGTCATCTTCTGAAATGAAAACACTTTGAGCAGCTTCGTTAATGGGTTGTTTTATCTCTCTATTTAGTCGAGTTATATTCATGCCTTTTTATATATCCGTCTTATATATCCGTATATTGATATAATATATCCTTTTAGGGATAGTTGTCAAGCATGATTTGAGGTGATTTTCCTTTACAGATGACCACTTTTGATATAGACTCCTGGTTAATCTGCCTTGGGAATATCTTAAGGCACCATGGAAATAATAACTCAAAGTTTTTTCAATCAAATACTTCCCCATCTGTCACTTTCTTTACCAGTAATTTCCTATTATTTAATACTTTCATTTGCTTTTTTATTAAGTGCTATTTTTTTACTTTTCGCCTTGAATGTTTTTCGTAAGCTCCTCATTGTCTATTTGCAGTTAAAAGACTCTTTCACCTTTCTTGAAGTAAAACCTCCAAAGGAAACACTTCAAAGCTCATACACTACAGAACAATTGTTCATGCTGATTCACGGCCTGGCAAAACAACGTTCATGGCTTCATAGAATGATTGGGTACTCAAAGAACTACTCATTTGAAATTGTCTCGAGTAAGGATGAAGGAATTCGCTATCTCCTTCGAGTAAATGAAGAAGATGCAGATCTTGTTAAAAAAGGACTTATGTCATATCTGCCTGGAGTTAACGTTGTTGAAACGAAAGACTATACACATGCTTCATTTGATCAAACTGATGCTTTAGTTGCTGATTTTGTACTCTCAAGTCACTTTGCTTTTCCTTTGAAGCGACAAAACGAACTTGAAGAACACGATCCGATCGCATATATGACGGGAAGCATGACCAAGCTCACTCAAGACGAAATTGTAGCATTTCAGCTCGTGGCTGCTCCTGTTAGTAAGGGATGGATTAAAGATATCAGTCGTATTTCTCATTTGATGTATAAAAATGATGATTTAGTAGAAGGGTTACGACGAGGAAACAATAGTAGTTTGCTTTTTAAGATTGTAAAATTTGTATTCTTTCTTTTCCTTCATATCCTGATATTACCAATAGGAATAATCGTATTTATTTTTTCAGGAGCAAATGAAGGGCCGTTTCTATCGTTGCCATTTGAACACAATAAGAAAAAGACACCTAACCCGTATCAGTCAGAGCTGGAGCTAATAGTGAAAGGGAAGCTCGATCAGCAGCTGTTCACAAGTTCGCTACGATTACTGGTCATTGGGAACAAGTCAGAATCTCGTACTAGAATAAGAGGCTTTGCTTCATCTCTCTCTTCATTTACTAATTCGTATCAATCATTACGCACCTCTCACTCAATGAAGTTTGAATTTCTACGGAAATTGAGAGCCTTTATGTTCCATGAGCGATTGTTGCGTTTTTTTGGGAACTCTATTCTTTCTGTCTCTGAAGTCTCAGATCTGTATCACTTTCCTTTTACGACGACGACACGAACTGAGGATATTCAAAAAGTACATAGTAAAGAACTTCCAGCTCCAGTGTCCTTGAAGAAGACTCAAGACTTAGACGTTGTATTTGCCAAAAATACCTTTGGTGGGACATCTACAAGCATTGGGCTAAATCTTGAAGAGCGCAGACGCCATATGTACGTAATCGGAGCGACGGGAACCGGAAAATCTACCATGCTTCTCTCGATGATTAAACAAGATATGGAGCATGGCAAAGGTATCTGTGTTATCGATCCACACGGAGAATTGATTGAAAGTGTTTTATCTTTAGTCCCTGAGAATAGAATCAAAGATGTTATTTACTTTAATCCCGATGATATTAGTTTTCCTGTGGGATTGAATATTTTAGAGATTCCGGCTGATTTATCAGGAGATGTACTGCTTCGAGAAAAAGAACTGATTGCGGAAAGTATCATTTCTCTATTCCATAAAGTGTGGGGTGAGCAATATACAGGACCTCGAATGGAATATATCTTAAGAAACACCATTCATACTGCTTTTCTTGTTCCCAATGCGACATTATTTACGATCTATAAATTGTTGATCAATGAGGATTACCGAAAAGAAGTGACTGCAAAAATTACAGATGAAAATTTACACGACTTCTGGAAATACGAATTCAGTAAGGCTGGAGACTATCAAGTCGTGTCCATGATTTCCCCGATTACCAATAAAATTGGCCGTTTCCTGTTCTCACCGATTGCAAAACGCATCTTAGAGCAAGAAAAATCCACGATTAACTTTGACGACATTATGGATTCTGGGAAGATTCTTTTAT
The DNA here is from genome assembly GCA_021824385.1 of bacterium. Classification (GTDB taxonomy): domain Bacteria; phylum Patescibacteriota; class Microgenomatia; order UBA8517; family UBA8517; genus UBA5941. The sequence continues at coordinate 6,602 of JAKAKU010000002.1, forward strand.
GTAATGTTTCTAAAGGAAAGATTGGTGAAGATAATTCTCAAGTGTTTGGAGCTTTGATCATGACAAAGATTCAGCTTGCAGCATTGAAGCGAGCACGGGTTAGGAGTGAAGATCGTAGAGACTTTTATTTCTATGTTGATGAATTCCAAAACTTTGCGACTCCTTCCTTTGCTCAGATTTTGTCCGAAGCCAGAAAGTATCGGTTAAATGCTATTCTCGCACATCAAACTACATCCCAACTAGAAGACAAGTCGTTAGTAAACATAACACTCGCCAATACGGGAACGGTAATTTGTTTTCGCACCTCTAACCCAGAAGATGAACGTCTAATTTTGCCTCAGTTTGTGCCGTATGTTCAGCCGGGAGAGATTTACAATCTTCCATCATTCCATTTTTATATCAAAATCAGTGCCTTACATCCTGAAGAGCCTTTTTCAGGCCAAACAATTCCGGTTACTGTTCCTCGAAATGATGCATATGCAGAACGTATTGTCCAAGCCTCTCGAGATCACTTTGCCAAAGAATATATTGCTCCTGTGAACACCTTCAAGCCAACGAAGACTCAGACAAAAGAGACAAAATCTGTTCCAAAAAAAACGCCAAAAAAAAGATTTCAGTAAAGAAAAAAGTATATGCCGGTACATGCAGTAAAGAAGGGTGTTTTAAGGCTAAATGATGTAGACTCTTTGATCTCTATTCCTTCTAAAGAAGGGAAGGAAAATATATCACCCCGAAGGGGTGACTACTATAACTCTATGCAACTTCCATCACTCACTACAAAACAAACTGAAATTCTTCTCTTACTCTATCGCTATCGTTTCTTAACCAGTACTCAAATCCAACAATTCTTACACCACAAAAATAACACTCGTATCTCACTCTGGCTCAAAGATCTCTATGACAAAAAAATTCTATCAAGAATCTATTCCAAAACTATTGGAGAAATCAACAAGCCTGCTATTTACTACTTAGGGTTAAAAGGTAGAGCACATCTGCTAGAAAATAAAAATTGTCTTCCAGAACTACTCAATCGAGTGTATCGAGAAAAAACAAGCTCAAAAACCTTTCAAAACCATTGGATTTTCGTTGCTGATCTCTATTTTCATTATCAAAAAGCTACCAATGAAGAGAAAGCGACCTTTCAATTCTTTACACAAACCGATCTGGCTGACTTTGCCTATGCGCCGTTATCCTTACCCGATGCCTTTATCACGGTGACAGAGTCCACCAAGACCACTAAGCGCTATTTTGTCGAGGTGTTTGATGAAAATGCGAGGCGAGATGATATCCGAGCTTGTATAGCAAGCTATTGTAAGTACTTTAGGGGTAAATACTGGCAGGATCACTATACTTTCCCGTTTCCTAAAATTCTTCTAATCTGTTCCAATGATAATACAAAGGAGTATCTTTCTCGTTTCATTCCTACAACTCTCGAAAAAGAAGAAATTGATCTTGAGTTTTTCTTAGCACTAAAATCAGACATTCAGAAACGAGGTATTCAAGTGGATACCTGGGAAATGATCTGAGGTATAATCGTTTGATGAACCTCTTCATTGTTTTCGCAGCGAAGTACTTATTTATTTTAATTGGGCTTTTAGCTTTTCTTTGGTTTATCTTTGTTGATAAAAAAATACAAGCTCAAATAATAAAGCTTGCGGTTATCTCTTTTCCATTCTCTTTTATTCTAGCTAAAATTTTGGGCTATTTTATTAGCAGTCCCAGGCCGTTTGTTCTCGAACATATTGAACCTCTGATAAAAGCTTCTGCAGATAATGGGTTTCCTTCTGATCACACACTGTTAGCTATGACCATCGGGCTTGTAGTTTTTGCTTATAATAAAAAATTTGGCATGGTCCTTGTTGTTTTGTCTCTATTCGTTGGTCTTGGTCGTGTACTCGGTCACGCACATCACACTATTGATGTTGTGGGAAGTATTCTGATCGCTTCTGTAGCTGTATACGTATCTTTTAACTTCATTGTACAAAAGATAAGGTACAAACTTCCGTATTTTGAATCCTGATGAGCAGTTTATTTCGCTATATCTTCTATTCAAGGAGCACCTGAAGCACTTTCTCAACTGTCCCCATAGCTTTTGTGATTGCTGTTAGCGGATCACTTGCGTAGTGACTAATATATTCCCAAGCGTTTCCGCTATGGTCTCTGAAGCCATAAAAGTCCATTAAAACGGCTGCGGTAAACTCTGCCACCGTTTCTTGATCTGTTTGTTGTCCACCTTGTAGCGGTCCTTCTACCTTTGCTTGTATTGCATGAGTAAGCTCATGAAAAAAGACGCTTGGATCTTTGGTTCCGATTCTGATTTTACTGCCGTCAGTTTTCGAGTCTCCCAATCGATCTGAGACAATGGGAACAAATTCCACCGCTATATTAAATTTTTGAGCTACATCTAGAAGCGGTGGAAATTCTACAGGTTGATAGTTTTGTACCGCTCCTTCTCCCTCTGTGTCAGAGGCTGCAAATACTGGAATAGTTGAAAACCCGATACAAATTCTATTTTCTTTTTCCTCTGTTTCTTCATTTGTTACTTTTATCGTAAGGGGTCGAACGATATACGCGGCTTTACACCCTTTTTTTATGTTCCGTCCGATGTCTTTCCATTGTCCAAATCCTCGACAATCAAGCTCCTCAGCTTGAATAAAAGCAAGAATCTTATTTGATAGACTCCATTTGTGAGCAGGTGCCGACGGATCAAGTCGAATCCTCGCAACTTTACTTATGGGGGACAAGTCGCCACTCTGAAACTTTTCTATAACTTTGTTCATGCTCTCTTGAGCTTTATCGGATAATTTCATATTTCCCTTTCTGGCTTCCTCAATTTTCTATAATTTTGTATCTGGAGGCATGCCTGCCTCCAATACATGGTTTTTAAAAAGCAGGGTGAATTTTGCAAGGGCGCAGTGTAGCGGAGTTCATTGAAGCGATAGCGGAAACCCTTGTAAAAGAGGGGTAAGGCTCCCTCTGGAGGACTTCAAGGGTTAATGGCAATATTTAATGCCCTTGCATAATTACGCTAGTTAGCGTAATATGATGCGTATGAAAACTTCTCTTACAAACAAACAAAAAATTGTGCTTTCGACTATTACGGATTTATCCAACAAAAAAGGTTCCTCTCCTACATTAGATGAGCTTCGCAAGGAACTTAAATATCCCCAAATCAGCTCTGTTCAACGGCATACTGACGCATTAAAGGAAAAAGGGTATTTGGATAAGACTCGCGGATTGTCAATTCTTAACATTGACGAGAAAGTAAAAATCCCTCTCGTGGGAAACGTCCCTTGCGGTGCTCCATTTCTAGCAGTAGAAAACATAGAAGCATATATACCTTACGATAAATCCAGAATTCATGGAAATTCGGCCGATTATTTTTTCCTTCGTGCAGTGGGTGACAGCATGAACAGTGCAAAAATATCCGAAAAGACTATTGAAAGTGGAGATTATGTTCTTATCAAGAAACAATCAACAGCAGATTTTGGGAATCGTGTAGTGGCTCTCATTGGGGACGAAGCAACAATCAAAAAGTTAATGCCAGGAGAAGGTTGTATTCGTTTAGAACCAGAGTCAACAAATCCGAAAAACAAACCGCTATATTTATTTGACGATTTTTCGATACAGGGTGTTGTTGCTGATGTAATAAAGAAAGGTGGTAACTAATGGAACCCATTTTAAAAATTCTTGACTTTCTGGGATATATCGCCACGTTGTTGGTTATAGTTACGTTTGTATTAGCACTCATAGCCTGGGTGAGAGGCATATTCCCTGCACTTCTTAGATTGGGAAACGGCTTGGCCAAGAGGAAAATAGTGATATTTGCAAAGTCAAATACACTATCGAGCTTAACAAACCTACTTATAGGCTCCGATTTGTTCTTGGAAAAAAACATTCTCAAAGTCACAAAAGAAGATGATTTTGGTATAGCGGAAAATGCAACTTTATTTTTAGTTTACTGGCCGGAGTGGAAGGAGGAGATCACAAAAATCAAAAATCTAAAAAAAGATGGGGAAGCACTTATTATATATGCGCCAAAATCTGCTGGGTTTATTCCAGAAGATGTAATGGCAGATCTCGATAAAGGAAGGAACGTAACCGTTGTTAATTTCAGAGGTCGACTCTTAAATGACATTGTCACAGCGATGATAACGACAGGTTATACAAAAAAACAATATGACAACAGAAGAATTTTTTGATAATTTCTTAACCACTGAGGTTAATTTGACCAAAATTTGCGAAGGTGAATGTAAAGGTAATCAATCAGGATGTGATATTTGCTTAGTAACAAGTAAATATAAAGACCTGGTGGAAGAACTAAAAAAAGAATTGAAAATACTCCCCAGCGAAGATGAAGAAAACTTACCTTCACATTTTCTTACGGGTTCATACAGAAGACATACAATGATTCGTCCTCCAAAAGATGTTGACTTGTTCATCGTTTTGGACAGTGGTGAATATTTAGATATTGAACTACATGATTTGATCACTCCAAAAGCTCTAATTACACGTTTAAAGTCGGCTTTAGAGAAAATTTTTGAAGATAGCAAAGAAGTATCTGTAGAAGAACAGCGACACTCTGTTACTGTTGTATACAACAAAAAGTTTAGTATCGATGTTATACCAGCATTCGAAACAGATGATAAAAAGGCGTATAAAATTCCGGATATCGAAAATAATCAGGCAGAGCACTATATCAGTTCAAACCCTAAGATACATTATCAATACATCAACGATGTAAACGATACAACTAGTATAAATGGCAAAAAGAGATTTAAAAAAATAGCTCGACTTCTTAAATTTATTAAAAGAAAAAAATTTAATTCAGAACCTACAAAAATCCGCTCATTTCATTTTGAGCTCTTAGCCGCTCAAATTCTTGGCTCGGATAAAATCACCTCTTACTCCACCGGGCTAAATGATTTTCTGTCAGCAGCATCCAGTTATTTCGATAAATCAATTATTACCGATCCCGCTAATAAAGAAAATAAAATTGATGACTATATAGACGATTTAGATTCCAATACAAAAGATCTGATTAAAAGTCAGTTAGATAGTTTAGCTAAAATCACAAACCATGCTATTGAACTAGAGGAATCTGGCAATGAAACAGAAGCCATCAACGAGTGGAAGAAAATTTTTTACGTCGATCAAGATAATAGCAGCAAAGGAAACAATCCTAGCAGAACAACGTATGTCGGAAGCTCTCCGCCCAAACCTTGGAGTTATGTTTGACTTAATTCCAACCTTGACGGATAAAGAATGGCTCAAACAAGAAGGTCCATCTTTAAAATTAAATGTCACTGACACTGGGATATTTGAAATCACAGGTCTCTTACAGTTTGACATGATGTATGATGCAGAATCGAATAAATACACCATCTCTCCAAATGAAAATTCCAATCAAGGCGTTAGAATTCGGGATAATTACGAAATCAGGATTCTTTTTCAAAGAGGCAATGTTTCCCACCTACCCAAGGTTTACGAAGTAGGTTCAAGACTACTAAGTCTAGCAAAAGAGAAAAAAATACCACCAATTGACTTGCATGTTAGTGCAGATGGTTCAGTTTGTCTGTGCATTGTAGAGAGAGAAAAAGAGTACTTTCCTGAAGGATTTCGACTACAGACATTTATTGATGATCTCGTAATTCCTTTTTTTTACGCACAGACATATTACAAAGAACGTAATGAGTGGCCATGGGGTGAGTATTCTCATGGCATTTTAGGAATTTTCGAATGGTATGGTGAAAATAAGAATGCTACAGAGAAGACTGTGAACCAAACAATAGATCGGTTGAGGTCATCCGCTGGGTGGCCTTCACTTCAGCAATTACTTAGAAGAAAGGATAATATAAAAGGTAATATGGATTGTTTTTGTCAGGCCAAAACTAAGATTAGAAGTTGTCATCCAGTTGCTTTTTCCGGTCTATGGAAACTTAAAAAGGACCTTTATACGTTTTCGATCCTTATCAATAAGTAGCTACTTCAAGATAAAAAGAAGAAGAAAGTAGTACACATTTAGGGCATAAACATATACCCATACTCATCATACGCAAAGTAGCTTGGATGATTCAGGAGCTGATCTGCAATCTCCCAGGCCGTCATATCTTCTGAAATACTATATGAAGCATAAAGATCAACGGTGTTATTTCCTGCTTTCAGTGCGTAGGTTCTACCAGGAAGTGTATCTGCAGTATGTTCCAAGGCGTATTCCAGTGCTTTTTGATCCCTCACAAAACCATAATATTCAAGATTACTCAAAAGTGCAGGTAATGTGGTTCCTTGTGTCAAACGTAAGTTTATTTTCCCGTCATTTCCTTTTGATAAAGATCTGGAGTCCTTTGCATCCTGTGAAGTCATGTGGAGCTTTTCAACAAAATAATCTTCAACTTTCTTTTGCGATGGCCAGTTTTTCCCCGGAGCTTGAAAACTCTCTTCACTTGGTTTACTAATAGTCGGTAAACTTATCGTAGAAAAGCGATGGAGCACTCCAATGCTCACAATTAGCCCTACGACGAGAATTGCTGCCACAATATAAACTTTATTTTGTGGTTTTTTAGTCATTTTCATTTTTTATTATATTTTATTATACTTCGCGTGAGCAATATTTGCGTTTTAGATTGTCACAGAAACCCGTAGTCTTGACATTTTCCCAGAGAAAGATATACTTTGATGCAATAACAACCATTAGCTGCCCTAGTGAATTTATTATACGGGTAGCTTATGAAAAAACTCATCGTTTTACAGTCATTCATATTAACTTCGCTCATTGTCGCCTCTCCTGTTTTTGCCCAATCTGCTGACGTCTCCAAAGTTCAAACTTTTATCACCAGTATTATTCAAACGCTCGTTCTTCTTGCAGGAGCTTTAGCAAGCGTGTTCTTTGTTTGGGGAGGTATTCGATATATCACCAGTTCTGGTAATCCAGAAACTCTTGATAGCGCAAAAAACACAATCAAATATGCAGCTGTTGGCCTAGTCATTTGTTTTGCAGCATTCGTTATCACCAATATAGTCACTCAATTGGCACAGAAGGCTTTCGGTCAATGAGAAAGAACATGAAGCATGCGCATTACCACTGCATTTATTATTTTGATTCTGCTGTCTATACTCGTACCTCCTTCTGTCTTTGCCGCTTCCAGTAATGTAGAAATCACTCAGTTCACGTCCTCTGCACTTAACACGTTAACTATTGTCGCTTCCTTGGTTGCTACGTTTTTTTTACTTCAAGGTGGTTACATTTATATCACTTCTGCTGGAAAACCAGATGCACTAGACCATGCAAAGAAGACAATTCGCAACGCTCTTATTGGCCTTGTTCTCGTCCTTTCAGCAAATACACTCGTCTCATTACTTACAGGAGCGTTTACAACACCAAGCATTCCATTAAATGGTAATGCACTTAATTTAACTCCTCTAGAGCCAGTAGCTCAAACAGGAGGACTAGCTCAAGTTTTAACAGATGCTATTGCATCGCTTCTTCAAAATATTATTCAAAGTGCAACTCGTCCCATTACAGACGGGATTGTAAATTTCTTAACGACTACACCAGTTTTAGCAACCAATTCAGTCATTTTTAATTTTTGGCTTATTATCGTCGGTATTGCAGACTCATTGTTTGCCTTGCTAATTGCTCTCCTTGGATTCCAATTCATGAGTGCTTCTACCTTTGGGTTTGATGAATTGGAACTCAAGCAACTACTGCCGAGAATTGGTTTAGCATTCTTAGGAGCAAACACATCTATTTTTATTGTCGATTGGGTCATACAGCTGGCAAACGCCTTGGTTACCGCAATTCTTCATGCGACTGGAGGACTCAATCAACTATGGATTGCCAACGCATTTAACCCTGCATCAATTTCTGTTGATCAGATAGCACTAATTACGCTTATATTCATGGTTCTCTTCCTTATTCTGGCGGTTGTTCTTTTACTTTTTTATATCACTCGCTTGATTGTGATTGCTCTGGGGGCCGTACTCTCTCCACTCATATTTTTACTCTGGGCGGTTCCTAAATTTTCCGATTTTGCCGAGATTTCAGTCAAGTCATATTTGGTAACAATCTTTTCCATTTTCATTCATGTTGTTGTCATTCAACTAGCAGCATCCTTTCTGACACTTCCAGGGCAAATGGGAACTAATTCCCTGATTTCAATTCTCGTTGGAGTCGGGCTTTTAATGACCCTTCTAAAAACACAGTCATTTATGATCCAACTCATGTTTTATAACTCAGGTCGATCCATGATCAAAAAAGTAGGTGGTCAAATTATGAATGTCATTAGTAGTAAAAAGTCAGAAACAGGAACTGTGCCAGAGCCCGTCGATACAACGGTGAAAGCTGCAAGAAAGGTGGTAAACGCATGAGAACTACTATTATTCCAGCCCAAATAACGACTGTTGAAGACACGATCGCAGGAAACTTAAATCTAACGCAAATATTGCTGTTAATTTCATCCCTGTTTATCAATACCTTTATCTATTCGTTCTTGCCTGTTCGCCTTGCGTTTACGACATACAAGATTCCTCTTATGGTGCTCGTTTTTGCCGTCTGTATTACTTTGTCCCTTCGCATTAAACAACGCATCGTTTTAAATTGGCTCGTCATTTTGGCAACATATGCAATTCGCCCACATATCTATCTTTTTAACAAAAACGCAGAATTTGCCAGACATGTCGTTGTCCACAACGAGAAACCACCGAAAGTTCACAGTAAGGTACAAGCTCCAGTCCTGAAGGCACAACCACGTCTGACTTTACCATTTGATTACAATTCTTTGATCCGTAATCCATCTTTAAATATTCGTTTCAAACGCAATAGCGTGCAAGTAGTTAAAAACTATGATTAAACTCAATAAAAAAGTATCAGCGAGATCACAAATTAACATCAAAGAAGTAAAAGATGGTGTGCTCGTCTTGCCGAACAATAAATATCGCATGATCATTGAAACATCTGCTGTGAACTTTGAATTAAAAAGCGAAGAGGAACAAGATCAAATTATTGATACCTTTCAGAATTTCTTAAACTCGCTCCCCTGTCCTGTTCAAATTGTTATCAGAACTCGAGAAGTTGATATTGATGGCTATTTGGAAGATTTCATGCAACAGAAAACGCAAGAGAAAGAAACGGTTTATAAAGAACAACTTGAAGAATACGCTTTGTTTATTAAGAAACTCATTTCCGGCAATAAAATACTGTCTCGGAAGTTCTACATAGTCATTCCCTCGACAACGGATACTAGTAAACATGATTTCTCATTGATTAAAGAACAGCTTCAGGTAAGTGTCGATATTATTTCCAAAGGTTTAGAGCGATTAGGTATGAAGACTCGAGCATTAGGCAACTTAGAAATACTCGATCTCTTTTACAGTTTCTATAATCCAGCGCATACAAAATCCCAACCATTAACCCAAAAGGCAGTTCAAGCCTTATTCACCGAAGCATATGGAATTTAAACCAGTAACATACATTCACAAGCGCATCCGTGCATACAAGAAGCGTAAAAAAACGCAGGAGCAAATACGTCAATTTGAGTTTGCTGGTCAGGATCAAATTGATTTCATTTCCTACGCAAGTTTGAAGGAGTCCTCAAACTTTATTGAACTCGATGGAAAGCTAATGCGGACACTCTTCATATCAGGTTATCCCTACGTTGCGACAACAGGATGGTTATCAATGCTTACGAATTTCAATCATAACGTCGATATCTCGTATCACATAGAGCTTGTTGATCCGTTAATTGCACTTCCCAAACTGACACGAAAAATTACTGAGCTAGAATCCACTCGCAGATCAATGCAACAACAAGGGAAAATTATTAGTTCTGAGATTCTCGATCCATTGGAATCAGCAATGAAGCTCAAGGATAGGATATTACGAGGACAAGAAAAACTCTTTCAAGTTTCCATCTACGTTACCTTGATTGCCGACACGCTAGCGGAACTCAATAAAATTACAACGCTTTTGGAAACAACTTTAGCAACGAAACTCTTTTATACAAAAATAGCTGGATTTCAACAGCTGGAAGCACTCCAATCAATTCTCCCCAGAGGCGAAAACCTCTTGTCTCAAAAAAGAAACTTAGACAGTTCCTCTGCTGCCTTGACTTTTCCGTTTACCTCTTCAGAACTTGTCCAAGAATCCGGAATTTTATATGGCATCAATAAATCCAATAATTCACTCGTGATCATTGACCGCTTTTCACTCCACAATGCTAACAGCATTATCTTTGCTCAATCTGGAAGCGGAAAAAGCTATGCTGCTAAAGTTGAGATCCTCCGGCAACTGATGCAAAAGACAAAAGTTATCGTGATTGATCCTGAACGTGAATACAAACAACTGTCAGAGTCTCTAAACGGAACATATATCAAGCTATCTGTAAAATCAGAGGAAAAGATCAACCCATTTGATTTCTCTGTTAGCTCAAGAGGAACGGAAAATACCCTTGCAGAACACATACAAGATTTAACAGAAATCATCTCCTTAATGGTTGAAGGATTAACCTCGCAGGAAAAAGCAGCACTCGATCGTGCCATCATCAAGACATATAAAGACCGAGGGTTCACGATCCGTGGAGCCCAAAAACAACATGACAAACAATACTACCCATTACTGAAAGATCTCTATAAAACTCTAAAGGCTGATGGTCAAAAGACATTAGTCACAAGACTCGAAAAATTTGTTCTCGGATCACTCTCGACGGTATTTGATAGTCAAACGAACATCAAACTCGACAATCGTCTTGTGGTGTTTGATATTAAAGACCTTCCCGAGTCATTGCGCCAGATTATGCTCGTTATTGTCGCAAACTTTGTGTACAACCAAGTTAAGAAAGAACCAACCAAACGATTGCTTGTTATTGATGAAGGCTGGTTACTCTTGGAGCATGAAGAAAGTGCCAGATTTGTTGCAGGACTCGCGAGACGTGCAAGAAAATACTATCTTGGAGTCAGTATTATCACTCAGCAAGCCAATGACTTTCTAAACAATCAATATGGGCGTGCCATTGCTTCTCAAGCGTCCCTACGCATTTTAATGCGTCAGGATACAACTACCATTCACGGTGTCGCTCAAGAGTTTAAGCTCAGTGAATATGAAGAAAAATTCCTTCTGACGTGTGAGAGAGGAGAATCAATTATCATTGCCGATCAGAATCACGTAGCGATTAAAGTTGTTGCCTCTGAAAAAGAACATCCACTGATTACAACAGATCCGAAAGAGCTGTTTCAAACTCCATGAACCCAATTCTCCTTTGGAATATCTTTTCATTCCGCAATGAAATTAAATATGTAGCGACAGCGTTTATTTTGGTTCTTTGCTTACCGTTTATTGCAGTAATCGCTCTTACTCATACCGGAGTTGAAGTAGTGTCGGATCAGTTAGCCGTAAGTGGTCAGAATCAAACTGTAGAAATAAAAAATCCTCTCAATGGAACCATCATCAAAAAGATCCAAGGACCATTTATTTGGCCAACAAAAGGTGTGATTACACTAGAATTTGGTGAGTCCGATCTACCGTATCAACCGTTTCATACGGGAATTGATATCGCAGGGAAAACAGGCAATCCAATTGTTGCTTTCATGAAAGGGACAGTTATTTATGCAGACGAAATTTCTTGGGGATATGGGAAACACGTTATTATCGACAATGGAAACAATATTTCTTCTTTGTATGGTCATCTCAGCAAGATATATGTTTCAAAAGGTCAGGAAGTGAAACAGGGACAGATAATCGGAGCTGAAGGAAGTACTGGATGGTCAACGGGGCCACATTTGCACTTTCAGACTAATCTGTTTGGAATACCAGTAAATCCAAGAATATTTTTGCACAGAGGGTAAACATCTGTCCATATAATTAAGGCGTGTCGTTCAACATCAGACTTTATGAAACAGAAAAATGATACTTTCAGCAGTCAGTTGTGCTATAACTTCCTCTATACTCGCTTCACAAAGATATTGTAGGCACTTGCAAATATGTATCCAATTATCCAAGCAGAAATTATGGCTGAGATAAATCCCAAGAAAAACGATTCTGTCGGAAGATTCCATCCGGACTTTGATAATTCAAGTCCATGAAACCATGATTGTGTAATACTCATTGCTATGTCT
>JAKAKU010000082.1 GCA_021824385.1 bacterium
CAAAAGTAGTAGGGGGCGGGAAGGTAGGACAAATCGAAGCAGTTATTCATGCAATTTCGCGCTCACTCGTGGCACTCGACACTGAAAAGCATCGTAGTACACTCAAATCAAATGGACTTTTGTCTCGTGACGAGAGAACCAGGGAGCGCCGAATGGTGGGAACTGGTGGAAAATCACGCAGAAAGAAATCTTCTCCAAAACGATAACGTTACCTCATCTATTATTTGCCCCACCTTTATACTTATAGTATAATCGCGAGAGTATTGAGCATGGGAGGAACAAATGCTTAACATTGATAGAATGTGTATTCTTCTTTCCGGTCTGGAAGTTGCGCGTGAGTACGGATTAGAAAAGGTTTGCCGGGGAATACTCACAGAGCTCAAAGAGTTGCTCAAGCCTGAAGAATTCAAACAACTCGTTGAAACAATGTTTCCAGGCAATTGGCTTCTTGGCGGTGGATCTGCTTTTTTAGATCTGATTGAGTAATTCAACCTCGATCAATAAGTGCTCTCACGGGAGCGCTTTTTTGTCCACAGATATGCGTACATAAATGCGTCATGTTGACATTTATTATGGGAGAGTCTTATAATCTTACATCGAAAGTGAAAGGAGCGGTATTGTGGTACCAGTAAATGTGGTTCAGGGTAAGGATGAGGAAGACCATTTCAATAATTCGTTTTTCACCCAATTCGCTACCGAGTTGACCAACGTGAACGAAGGTACTTGTAATGGCGACTGCACTTATGACAGCGACAATAAGGGCAGCCTGACGGATCACGAATCAACCTGACCCCCGCTTTTCGTTTCATGCCCTGCCTTATAGTAGGCAGGGCCTTTTTTGTTCATTGCACATGCAATTTAAGGAGACTGTCCAATGTTAATGATTATCACGTTAAGTCGGGACGACAATATGCAGACGGTTGCTCAGTATGTAAAGAAACCCATACTCAGATTGGACTGGGATCGTGAGGATATGTCAGATATGTTGTTGTTGTTTTCGAATGGTACATTCAAGACGCTCATTGCAGGTGTTGATCCTTCGGAAATAACTGCAGTTTGGTTTCGAATAGCATATTTATCATACTTTCAACCAGCTAATGAGCCGTTTTGGTTGTTTAATCGACTCTCACGAGAGGAACTCATTCGTATCATGTTTTCTGAGCTTGAACATGCAAATTGGGTGTCACATCCCTTTAATATGCAGCGGGCGGAAAACAAAGTGTTACAAATGAAGATCGCACAGGAGTTGGGTTTTTCAATGCCTGACACGCTCATTTCGGGTTCTATCGCAGAAGCGGAAAGTTTTAGAGAATCGATCGGAAAAAGCAACCTAATAGTCAAACCGCTTGTGCACCAAGCAGTCAAATCTGGGGAAAAGCTGTATGGAATGTACACGTCTCGGGTTACTCCCACCCAACCCGTAGACTTCCAACTGCTGCCTAATTGTCCCGCAATATTTCAAGCAGAGGTTGATCGAAAGTGTGACATTCGAACCATTGTCGTTGGGGATCGAGTTTTTTCAATTGAGATCCATCAGGTTGGAGAGGCAACGGGTGGGGTAGACTATCGCAAAGTAAAACCAAAGGATTTAGTCTATAACCCACACTTTTTGCCCGCCGATTTGGAAGAAAAATGTGTGAGTCTGGTCAAACGGTTGGGTCTAAAGTACGGTGCGATAGACTTTGTTTTAGGTAAAGATGGGGTCTATTATTTCCTTGAAAACAATCCCTCCGGAGCATGGAAGTATGTAGCTGATAACGGAAACCATGCTATTCAGCAAGCGTTTGCGGACATCTTTAACGGATAGCGGCAAGAAGGCTGGGCAAATCCAGCCTTCTTCTATATAATTCAACTCATGAAACAAAACATAGAAACTATTAAAAAGGAGATAACTTCAATTTTTGAGAAAGATCAAAAAATTAGAAAGGATCCTCAAAGCTCGCTACAGCAAATTCGTGCATTTGAATCTGAGTTTACTGACTATTTAAAAAAAATTGTTGATACCTATGGATGGTTTACTATTTCAATCTTCGGCGAAGAAGTGTCATATCAGGCAGGAATACTCATTACCCATACTCAGGACAAAGAATTTGCACAAAAATGTTTGGCACTTATGGAGAAAAGTATTGAAGATATTGATAAAACAAACTTTGCATTAGTGTACGACAAAGTAATGCTTTCAGCAGGCAAACCCCAACGCTATGGAACCAAGTTAAGGTCATATTTTGATGACAGTGGTAAAGTTGTGACAGAGGTTGTAGAACTTGAAGATCCTCAAAATGTATCAAAACTCCGTGAACAAATTGGACTGGCTCCCCTTGATGAATATATAAAAAACTCTGAAAAACTGTTTCTGCAAGCCTCCGGGTTAAATAAAAACTAGTCTGTTATAATAGCCTCATATGAGTAAAAGCACCCTCGCTGAAATTCGTGATGTACGCCTATCTAAGGTTGCGCGCCTCAGAGAAATGGGAATTGACCCGTATCCTGCAAAATCTCACAAAACCCACAAAAACCAAGAAATAGTCGACAATTTTGCTGATCTCGAGAACCAAGAAGTGACGGTAACGGGCCGGCTTATGAGTTGGCGAGAACATGGACAACTTATTTTTGGCCACCTGATGGATGAAAGTGGAAAAATTCAATTGTTTGTTCAGGCTGACAAACTTACAGAAACTGATTCTAAAAACGGCACGCTCGGTTTTTCAGACCTTTCACTTGTAGACGTTGGTGACTTTTTGGAAGTCACCGGAATAGTTACCAAAACAAGTCGGGGAGAAATTTCTGTGGCTCCCCAAACCATTCGCATTCTTACAAAGTCTATCCGTCCACTTCCTGAAAAATGGGAGGGCATGACAGACCAAGAGCTTATTTATCGAAAGCGCTATTTGGATCTTATTATGAATCCAGATCGAAGAGCGCGATTTATTCGCAAATCAAGATTTTGGAAAGCGAATCGAGAATTTTTGAATAAAAACGGCTTTTTGGAAGTAGAAGCTCCCGTTTTGGAGCATGTAACAGGAGGCGCCGATGCTGCTCCATTTCAAACTCACCACAATGCGCTTGACGAAGATTTCTATTTGAGAATTTCAACCGAGCTTCCACAAAAGAGACTCATTGGTGGAGGGTTTGAAAAAATTTATACTCTTGCACCAAATTTTCGAAATGAAGGAATAGATGATGAGCACTTGCAGGAATATTACCAAGTTGAGTGGTACTGGGCGTATGCAGACTATAAGGATAACATGAATCTCGTTCGAGATATGTTTCGCCACATTGCCCATGAAGTGTACGGTAAAAGCGAGTTTGTGAAGGGAGAGCATACCTTTAACCTTGACCATGATTGGGTAGAAGTAGATTACCGACAATCGATAAAAGACAAACTGGGGATTGATATCGAAACTGCTTCCGACGAAGAGATGCTCAAAGTGATTAAAACTCACAATGTTCGCTTAACGGGGGCTATAAACAGAAGTCGCCTGGTTGACAATTGTTGGAAACTGGTTCGAAAAACGATTTCAGGACCGGCGTTTTTGGTAAATGAACCGAAGTTTATGTCGCCCTTAG
>JAKAKU010000142.1 GCA_021824385.1 bacterium
CAAAAATACCTTGATGGCATTTATGAGGAAGCAAAAAAAAGGCTGGCTCCATATAACTGCACCCTTATAAAGAAACGATCAATGGATGCCGTTTCTGAATTCCCTGATGGGTCAGTTGATTTTGTATATATCGATGGCGCTCATGACTTTATGAATGTGACCAATGATATTCATTTCTGGCTCAAGAAAGTAAGGGTTGGTGGCATTCTCGCAGGGCATGATTACGCTCGTTTTCCTTCCCGAAAAAATAATCATGTTAAAAAAGTTGTTGATAGCTATTTTTCCAGTTACCACATGTTTCCCTATTTTATTGTGGGAGCATTTACCTACGATGAAGGTTTTGTTCGAGACCGGTTCAGGTCATGGTTTTGGGTAAAAAAATGAATAAAACGTTGGAGTTTATGAGCAAAAAATTCGGTGTAGATGTAGAGAAAGATCCAGTGGTAAGACTGACTCAAATAAACCGCACTATCATTGCACAACTGTTTGCTGAACTTGGTTTTACCGAAGGAGCTGAAATTGGCGTGGCGCAAGGGGCGTACTCCAAAGTACTTTTTGAACATATACCACAACTCAGACTCTATGGAATAGATGTGTGGCAGAACTATCCTGGGTACAACGAGCTGGAAAACCCCTCTGCTCTCAAAGAGGAAGCATATGAAACCTTAAAGTCATTTAACAGCTTTCTTTTAGAGAAATTCAGCATGGATGCCGTCACGTATTTTGATGACAATTCCCTTGATTTTGTGTTTATAGATGGCGCTCATGACTTCAAAAATGTTGCCTGTGACATTTCAGAATGGTCAAAAAAAGTGAAGCCCGGAGGAATAGTTTTTGGACACGATTACAAATTCCATAAGGAGTATATGCAACGGTACCGAAATGGACCACCGCGAAAACGATTTGCAGTCGATGTAAAACTTGTGGTTGATGCATACCGTGATGCGAAAGGCATTCGGCCCTGGTTTGAGATATATCCAGAGATTCCCGACCCCACATTTGGGAGGGACAACCCATGTTGGATGTTTGTAAGACAGGAAGGAGACACACTGTGAGCATCTCTTTTTTTGCGAAACGATCATTTAGGGCTCGAAGTGATGGACATTTGCAGCGCGTTTCTTCAATTATTCGTGGCCAACAAATCGCAAACAGACTCCACGCAAAGTTGAATCCAACCGAAGGATACGAAAATGATGTATGTATTTATGTAAAGCCTCATGTAAAAGCTCACGAAGACTTTGAATTTGAAGGCATACCGTATCTTGATATTATCGATGGCTGGGGACTATTGAGCCTTGCCGCAAAACACCCTGACGTAGCAATAATCACCTGCTCAGCAGTGGACTTTGAATATGTTTCAAATAATACGAAAAATAAAGTTGTTCTTATTCCACAACATCACTGTAACTACGAACGCATTAAACGAGTTAGATCCGAAGTAAAAATAGTTGGATGTATTGGCACCCCGGGTGCATTTGCTTTTTTGCCACCAGAATTGAGAGAGAATTTAGTGAAAAGAAATATTGAACTAAAAGAGTTTAGTCATTTTCAAAGTAGAGAAGATATTGTGAACTTCTATCAATCAATCGATGTTCAGATTGTTTGGAGACCGTATATGCGAAAAATGAAAATTCGGATGAGCAATCCTCTCAAATTAGTTAACGCAGCTTCGTTTGGAGTCCCAACTATAGCTTTAGATGAACCGGCTTTCTACGAACTATCGGGAGCATATTTGCCCGTGAACACGTTGGACGAGTTTTTCTTTTCTCTTGACACCATAAAAGAATCGAATACGCTTTACAACGACTATGCACAGAAATGTCTTGAAAAGTCTGAGCGATACCACATCGACAGTATTGCCCAGCTCTACCGAGCGTTAACGTGATACTATAGAAAGCTATGAACTCAACACTCAGCTATTTATTAAAAAAATATAATTGTTCTGACAATTCAGATTCACCCATTTTGCTTCCTCATACGCGAGAGGATTTAGCGCGATTGCTCAAGGAACTTGAGTTCAAAACGGGAGCTGAAATTGGCGTATCTTCTGGAAATTTTTCTAAAATTCTGTGCGAAAACAATACATTCACGAAATTATATTGTGTTGATTCATGGACAACCACAAAAGGATATCGTGAAGAAGGCAAAGGTGAACACACAATGATCAAGCGGTATGAAACTGCCAAAGCGCAATTGGCTAACTACCCTTGTGAACTCATACGGAAAACTAGTATGGAGGCCGTGGTTAGTTTTCAGCCCAACAGCCTCGACTTTGTATATATTGACGCTGATCACACCTTTGATTATGTGATGCAAGACATCATCGAATGGACAAAAGTTGTAAAGCCCGGCGGAATTGTAAGTGGACACGACTACCGATGTTTTCACCACGACGAAATAAGCGAGCAAGTGAGCAAAGCGGTACTTATGTATGCACAAATACATACTATAAAACCAGTATTTGTCTTTAATGCAGATCACTCTTCTAGTTGGATGTTTGTGAAGTGACTACGCTTAGCTTATAATCGGCCTGATGAGCGTTGACCTTTCTGTAATTATTCCCAATCGAAACTCCCCATATACCACAAAAACAATTGAAGATTTGTTTCAGAAAGCAGAAACAAATATTGAAATAATCGTAAACGTGGATGAAAACTGGCCTGACCCACTTTTTGAAGACAAACGAGTTATCTATATCCACCCGTCTCAATCTCGAGGTATGCGTTGGGGTATTAATGCAGCGGTGTCACTGGCTCATGGAAAATACATCATGAAGACAGACGACCACTGTATGTTTGCACAAGGCTTTGATAAAACTCTCATTGAAAATCATCGTGAAGATAACTGGGTACAAATTCCACGCAGATACTCACTTGATGCCGATAATTGGAAGATAAATGAAGGAAGACCTTTTAGAGATTACATGTATCTTACCTTCCCCAAGCAGGCAGGCGTCAGTGATAGTGGGCTCCGAGGAACCGAGTGGTGGGACCGACAACGAACGAGAATTGCCCCTGAATTCGAGATTGACGACACGGTCAGTATGCAAGGCTCTTGTTACTTCATGACCAAAAACCATTTTGATAATTTTTTACATGGCTTGAGTGAAGTTGGATATGGATCGTTTGCTCAAGAAGCTCAGGAAGTTGGAAATAAAACCTGGCTTGGCGGAGGTGCGCTCAAGGTAAATAAAAAAACATGGTACGCACATCTGCATAAAGGTAAACAGCACGGGCGCATGTATCATGTTAACCAAGCATGGTATAAAGAAATGATCGATGGCACAAACTGGTCAGCCGACTACTGGATGAATAATAAATGGGATGGAAGAATCCACGACTTTGCATGGCTTGTAGACGAAAAGTTTCCAGACATGCCCGGTTGGCCCAAGAACTGGAAGGAATTGTATTACAACACACCATGATCATCGGACACGGAGACATAGCACACGCACTGAAAGATGTCGCTGCGCGTGAGAATTTTATCTATTTTGCGTCAGGAGTCAGCAATAGTCGCGAAACAAGAGAGTCCGAATATGAGCGCAGATCGG
>JAKAKU010000125.1 GCA_021824385.1 bacterium
GATGTGAAACAGTAATCATACATAGTGCATTAATTTCTAGTTTGAACACGAACAGCAGCTCCTCCACCGATTCCACCTGCCCGATTCAATCCACTAAACACTGATGTTGTACCAGCGGTTTTTGTCGAAGAAGTTGTTGTAATACTGGTAATAATGGTGTCGCCTTCAGAAAGACCTGAAAGAATTTCTACTTCTGAGCTATTACTCTCACCAACCTGTACATCAACGGTTTCTATTACCCCGTTTTTCATAATCCGTACGGTTGATTGACCACCTGTCGTTTGTACTGCACTTTTCGGAACTAAAAGTACATTGTCTTTTGTGTTGAGAATAATATTTGCAGTTGCACTCATGTTGGGGTACAGTTCTGCATTTTTGGTGTCGAGCTGAATAACCGTGGGGTAGGTGGTTACGTTGCTACTCACACTTCCAACGGTATCAATACTTACTACCTTGCCGGTGTACGTTTTACCAGCAAAGGCATCGAGGGTAATAGTTGCCTTGTTTCCTACTTTCACTTTTGGCGCATCAACTTGTGTGAGATTTAAAGTGATTGTTGGATTGGCATCGGTCACAATACTAGCAATGCGCTGTGCACTGGCAGCATTTGAATTGGAAGACTGCGACGCAATTACTGAGCCTGCTGTAAGTGAGAGTCCATTTACCATCCCCGAGATCGGTGCATACACGACAGGTGATGCATTTTTATACGAAATCCAGTTACTCGAAAGTGACGACCGTGCAGCATTAATCGCATTTTGTTGATTTGTGTAAGCGCTTTCTGCGGCCAGCCAGGTTGCGTTTTCTTGAATATACGTAGGGTCGGTAGCTTCTAAATTGCGAGCAACTGCGTCGTTCATGAATTTTACATTTGCGGCGAAGCTCGAAGCCTGAAGGGTATTTAGACTATTTTGTGCAGACGCCAAACTATTTTTGGCATTTAAATAAGATGCGGAAGCAGCAAAATACTTTTGTTTAGAATCCTGATCTAAATCAAGTTCTAAAATAGGGTCACCTGATTTTACAGCCTGGCCGTTTTGCACGTAAATCTTTTTTACAACCCCCGTTGCGGCAGTGTCGACCGTTGCACTATTCGCGGCAGTTACTTGTCCAGAGGCAGAAAGTGAAACAACCAGCGTTCCCCGCTCAACACTTCCCGTTTGAGTGACCGTTTGACTGCTTGTGGATGAATTACGAATAAAAAGCATCACAGCTACGACCACAATTATGATTAGCACTACAGATATCCTCTTGTGTCCAAAAATAAAATTCTTAGTTTTTCCCAAAAAATTCGCCATATTTGATATGATGTTAATCCACAATACTGAGAGTGTCCTGAAAAAGAAATGTCCCTGTAAAGGGACATTTCTTCGTGCGAACTAGAAATAACATCTTATTCTGTCTTTCCAGCCCAATATCCAAGCCTAAAGCCTTTTCCAAATTTTCCTCCAAATCCAAGAAATCCTAAAAACTTTGAGTCTAACCCGTTATCGGTTGCCCATTTTTTGAGTTCGGAATGAATTTGAGTAAGTTTTGCTTTGCGTTCAGTTTCAGATAACCCTGAAAGTGCTGAATACTCAGCTTGAAGCTCGGTGTGTTTTGCAATAATCGCGGTCTTCTGTGCTTCTGTTATTTTCCCGTCAGTTACCGCCTGTGTCAGTCGATCCTCCCACTTCACTTTCATTTCAGTTTGATGCTTTACCCGAACCTGATTTACCACATCCTGCACATCACTTTCTTTTAAATTAAACCGCTCGGCGATTTGAGTGACGAGATTGCCATACATCGGGCTTTGTGCAGAAACAGACACTGTTCCCATCGTAACTGCACCTAAAATTGCAATCAATGCAATTGTTGGAATAATTACTCGCTTTTTCATGTGTGTATCACCTGCCTTTGCATCGAATAAGTAGTATATAAACAAAAACTGAAGAATCGCTGAAGATGGATGTTACTTTGCAAAAATCACGGTGAACGTTGTTCCCTTTTCAAGAATACTTTTTACGATAATTTTGGCGTTGTGAAGTTCAACAATACTTTTTGCAATGGAAAGCCCCAGACCATAACCGTCAACTTTTTGCTTATTGCGTGACATGTCTGATCGATAAAAACGATTAAAGATATAGGGCAGATCGACCGCTTTTATTCCCAAACCATGATCTTGTACTTCAAAATATACTTCACGCCCTTTTTTGACAACAGTTACGACAATTTCACCTTTTACTTTACTGTACTTTATGGCGTTATCAAGAAGTATGGTGGCAAGTTCAATGATGCTTGCGTTGTTTCCGTGAATGGTAGCTTTGTCTATATGCGTGGTAATGGTTATTCCACGTTTCTCGGCTAAACTGGATACACTTTTTAATGCCTTTGTAACTGCTTCGTCAAGAGAAATGTTCTCCTTTGTTAATTCCAGGTCTCCCCGTTCATACCGCGTGAGCGACAATAGATAACTCGTAAGTGACTGCATTTTGTTTACTTCCTCTAAATTACTTTCGAGTATTTCTTTTGTTTCTTTCGGATGTTTCTTGTTCCGAAGCGCCACTTCAATTTCTGTTTTTAACGAAGTCAGTGGCGTGCGCAACTCATGCGAAGCATCTCCCACAAAACGTTTTTGCTCCTCTACCATGTTTTCAATTGGAGCGAGTGTTCGTCCTGCCAGAAAGTAGCCCGCGGCTGCACTCCCGGCCAGAATAACCATATTCACCAGAGCAAGTTGAGTTACCACTTGCTGACGAATTTCTTCGTAAAGTGTTTGATCGTCTTCTAAAAACTGCTCCGTATAAAACGGTGTGCGTACCGCTCGTAAACGAAATCCGCGATTTACTTCAGCCATTACTCCCCGATAGACAAAAGCACTAAAGGAAACACTCACCAGCATAATAATGGCAACATACCACGCGGTTAATTTGATTCGTGTGAAGTGAAATATCTGCATACTGGTAAGTGTAGCAAAGTGGACTAGGTTCCCAATTTATAACCAAAACCACGCACTGTGTGTACAAGCGGTGGTTCTTTAGGAAAAGATTTATCTATTTTGTTTCGGAGGTACCCCATGTACACCTCGACGGTGTTCGGTAAAATATCAGCTTCATAGCTCCACACCGATTCCATAATTTGTTCCTTTGAAAGTGTTTGGCCGCTGTGCCTCATCAGAAATGCCAACAGTGAAAATTCTTTACGAGTAAGCTCTATTACCGTATTATTTCGTTTTACTTCATAACTTGTAGTGTCGAGGCTCAATGAACCCGCTTTAATAGTGGTGTCAGTGGTTTTTTTGGGTCGTCTTGCAATTGCTTTAATTCTGGCAACGAGCTCTTCAAAAGCAAAAGGTTTTACCAAGTAATCATCGGCACCGGTATTTAAGCCTTTTACTCGATCTTCTATTTCGCCCCGTGCAGTTAGCATAAGGATGGGAGTGTGAATTTTGTTTTTGCGCAGTAAATCACAAATTTCCATACCACTCATGCCTGGAAGCATAAGGTCGAGCAAAATAACATCGTATGGTTCGCTTGAAGCAAGATCGTACCCTTCT
>JAKAKU010000067.1 GCA_021824385.1 bacterium
TAAGTCTGCATCCTTGTAAAAATGCCCACCACCAACTGCGCCTCGTAATGGGAAACCATAATTCATTGCTGTCGCCATTATACGAGAGCAAGTATGGAAGAATATCTGTAATGACTGCAAGTTGAGTTGTGACCGATTAGTATCAATAACAATGATTATTGAATCTGATAATATCCAGTGGTCAAGTTTAAGCCCCATGCAGTCTGTCCCAGAAGTACTGGCTGTTTGAATAAATGGTTCGAGGCTACGAATGCACGTAATGAATTCTGTATTTTCAAGAAAACATGAGTACCCCAGAATATCAAAAAATCCGACAAGTGTATCCTGATAATACACGATACATTCATTAATTCGAAGGAAATGAAGTGCTACCTCTCGTGGATTTCCGCTAAAGCGATATAACGTATCATCTAGCTCCTCTAGGCTTGCTGTTAGTGACTCTGCACGACCTCGGATTCTAATAGTTACAACGTCTCTATCAAAGTCACCACGTGCAGATTCGACTTGTTGAAATGTCTCGAATACCCTAACCCACGTATCTAATGGATATGATGATGGTGGCACTATTTCCCCCGTTCATTGAATGAATAAAATCTAACATACTGAATTATATCCTAATGCCCAAATTTGCGACAAAGCTCTGCTGGAATATCAGGAGATGGGTTTTCGAAGACCTCCAATAGACATGGTTTGGTTGCTTCTGATAGGGAAATGGGCACCCAGACCGCTGAAGAAGTAAAAAGCTTTATCTTATCCGCAATCTCCCGTTATAATTTCCCGTAGGTCAAAGTTGGGGGAACTAATGAGAAGAAAAAGCCTTGTTGAAGACATCTTGGAAACGTCATTCAAGAATCCCGTCTTTGGGGTTGTCATAAGCATCTTCTTTGTTGGGTTAGGGTTCTATCTGACGGGCAAGCAAGCGCCTCCTATGGCAAAGCCGAGTGAGGTCATGTTTATCCCAACAATGCACCTGTTCGGCAAGGTCAGCTTCATTTTCTCCGTTATAGTTCTGATTGCTACTGGGATTGGTTATGCTGTCCTTTCAACTAAGAAGAAACAGCAGACAGCCTTTTTTAAAACAAGGAGTACCCTTGACGATTTGAAGAATCTATCATGGAAAGAATTTGAAGAATATGTGGGTTCGCTATTTGAGAAGATGGGCTACTCGGTAGAGGTTACTGGGGGATTAAAGGATGGGGGAGTTGACCTTATTGTTCGAAAAGAGGGTAAAACGTCCCTAATCCAGTGCAAGAATTATCGGGTCAGCAAGGTCAGCCTATCTATGGTCAGGGACTTCTATGGAGCAATGAACGCAAATTTGAACTTTCAGACAGGATATTTCATCACAACTGGGATATTTACTTTGGAGGCTAAAACCTTTGCCGAAGATAAGCCTATTGAACTGATTGACGGAGCAAGATTGATGGATTATGTTCAGATAGGAGATGTGAAGCCTGTTTCTCAGGAAAAGCCTGTGAAGAAGGATGTCGTTGAAAAGCCTCCTGCTTGTCCAAAGTGCGGTTCGAACATGGTTCTTAGGACTGCAAAAAAGGGAAGTACGGCAGGTTCGCAGTTCTGGGGGTGCTCCACTTACCCTAAGTGTAACGGCACAAAGTCGTACAGCCTATCCGTGGAGTGAGGAGAGCAGTCCCTGCGAAACGGTGGTCAGGTACTACCCCGACCGAGGATACGGTCAATATAGCCTGTCTATCCTATCTGACCTTCCCTCAAAACCCCTTGTAATTGAGCCTAAATACATCCAAAGACCCTTTCTGGACAGGTAGCCAATCCACAATACCAGTTAGCCCATTGAAGCGGTCTGAGGGCTATTCTTTTTAGTGTTCAAACAGACCTCATCAGTGATTTCCCCCAAGTAAAATTACATCCAGCATTTTTTCCAAAAAAGCTTTATAATCAAATGCATTATGCACTGCCAAAAGGGTACTAGTCTGAAAAGGATACCGTGATTAATATCAAGCAAGGAGATTTAATTCAGGGGGCAAGATGGGCTGAACCTATAGAGGTTAATCTTGTCGAAGAAATAGGTGATTATGTCAGGATTGTCGGGGTGACCCTAAACTCCCGCCAGCATATTGACCAACTCATAAGTAAATCAGACATAAGTTCAATCTCCACAGGCAAACTCGAATCTAATTTTACTGCTAACCCCCGTCACGTTTTTTTGAGCTTAGAGACGAAGAGGTATCGCTATGCCTCTCTATATGACCCTCTTCTTGCAATGAATACGTCAAAAGTAGACCCTTTGCCTCATCAGATTGAGGCGGTCTATGGGTATGTTCTCAAGCTTCCAAGGATACGCTTCCTCATAGCTGATGACCCAGGTGCTGGTAAAACCATTATGGCAGGGTTAATCATTAAGGAACTGAAGCTTCGGCATTTGGTAAAACGCATCCTGATTATTGCTCCTGGGCATCTTAGAGACCAGTGGGAACGTGAAATGCGGGAGCGTTTCGGGGAAAAGTTTGTCCTTGCCGACAGGAGTTTGTTAGATGCCTTCCGTGCTGAAAATATATGGCAGAGGGAATCCCAGATAGTTACCTCTATTGATTTTGCAAAGAGAGAAGATATTCTTCCACTAATTTCCTCAACCCGCTTTGACCTTATCATCGTTGATGAAGCACATAAGATGAGTGCGTATCAGTATGGTGAGAAAGTAGATAAGACCAGCAGATACAGACTTGGCGAGATTATCTCAAGAATATCCGAACATGTTTTATTTCTTACTGCTACTCCCCATAAGGGAGACCCTGATAATTTTCGTCTTTTCCTTGACCTATTGGAGCCAGGTTTCTTTGCTACGAATCAAATGCTTCAGGAATCAATAAATAACAAAGACAACCCTCTTTTTATAAGACGTGTAAAGGAAGAATTAAAGAACTTTGAAGGAGAACCCCTATTCCTTCCGAGATATGTTGACACGATAGGGATAGATTTGGGGGCAGATTCTCCAGCAGAAAAAGAGCTCTACAATCAACTTTCCAAGTATGTTGAAAGCCAATATAACAAAGCTCTTCAATCTGACAAGAAAAGAAATGTTGCATTTGCCCTCGTTATTCTTCAAAGAAGGCTTGCCTCCAGCACATACGCCCTTCTTAAGTCGCTTATTCGGAGAAGGAAACGTCTGACCGAACTTCTGGATGGAGTCCAGCAAGAAAAGAATAAGAATAATTACCGTTTTGATTTTGAGGATGTGGATGATTTATCTGAAGAGGAACGATGGAAAGAAGAAGAAATGTGGGAGACCCTCAGTGTTGCCGAAAACAAGGAAGAATTGAAGAAAGAAATAGCCACGCTGGAGGCATTGTCTCAGAAAGCTAAAGACATCATAGACAAAGAAGCAGAAGCCAAGATTTGTCAGCTTCGGGACACCATGAGGGATTTAGATAAGAAGTTCTCTGGGGAGAAAATCCTAATATTTACTGAATCACGTGACACACTCGAATATTTAGAAAACAAAAAGATCGGAA
>JAKAKU010000098.1 GCA_021824385.1 bacterium
AAACAAACTCTACGTCAGTTCGTTTCCTTGACGGTGGTTAGGACCGACACCACTGGCGCTTCATCACGTATTCCAAGAACCGTATGAATTGCTTCAACTGTAACCGCGTGCGGATTTTCAAGTGCAACAACGGTGTATCCTACTAACGTTATTGTTAGAAGTATTGTAAGGAGTGGCACCACATGCGCTTTGGCGTATAAAAGCACTCGATGAAAGGTATTGTCTACTTCATTTAATTTGTTTGAAAGAATAAATTTAGAGGCTTCATACAAAAATATAGAATGCCACACTGCAGAATAAAAACTCCAGCCAAGAACAATGTAATTGTTGTAGTTGCCGAGAACCGATGGACGAGAAAGTATTACAAACAGAAAAGTAATAAGAAAAACCGATGAAATGATGATACCAATATCAATTGAACCCACAAAGTCTTTGTGCAGTTTTGAAGTTTTAACTCCGGTCGGGTGCCATGTTGGTACGCCTTTAACGAGCATATACAAATAGGTGTAAATATAGGTGTATGAATTTGACAGTGCGGCGAGTTTCGTACCCATCTTACTTTTTTCACTTTTACTTAAGGGCAAAATTATTCGACTAAAAATCACGTACGGAATAAAGTATGCAGTATTGGCAAGCGATAAGGTATCTGGGTGAAAATACAGAAGCGCCAAAAAGTGGAAGGAGAAAAAGACACCAAGTGCTTCTGATAAATAGTATGCCGGGTTTCCCATATAAATAAGGCGTGCCACGACATTCATGTTGGCACGAGGCCAATAGTGTGCAAAAACGAGATTTCCACTACACCACCGATGGTGCTGTTTAAAATAACCCTGATAGGTTTCAGGACTCTTTCCAATACTTTCAATAAGTGGCAAATACTTAACGTAATATCCATGCTCTGTTATGAGAAGTCCTGTTGCCAGGTCTTCACTTGCGTGAACTTTTGGTGTTCCATGAAGTAAGTCAATCGCCTCTCGTCTGTATACCGCACTTGTTCCCACACACATTGCGGCTCCAAACACATCGCGACATGGTTGGCTAATTTTATAAAAATCCTCAACAATGTTTCCTCCGCCAAATTCAATCTTTGAACGTTTATGCACTTCATTGTGCTGATCCAAATATTGAGGGGTTTGTAGAATACCAATTTTTGGGTCACTCGCAATATATGGAATGAGGTCTGTAAGACTGCTCTTTAATGGAATAAAGTCAGCATCGAGAATAAATACAAACTTACCATTCGAATGATTGTATCCATATTCTAAGTTTCCTGACTTTTTGTGTTCTCCTTTGTTGGGGCGGGACAAATGAACAAAGCCATATTTTTCTGCCAGGGCTTTATGCTCATCTGATCCCTTATCATCAAGCATGTATACTTTAAAATTTTCATAATCAATATTCTTAACGGCACGAAGCACCTCCTCATGCATCTCAAGATCTTCCCCTGCCCATGGCAAGAAAATATCAACAAGCGGCTTTTCGTGAGTTTTCCAATATTCATGTATAAACTCGTTATGTTTGGCAATATCAAATTTCGGATAAAAAAGCTGAATTACATACCGTGATAATTTGTTGAATATAAAAATAGCAACCACTGGACCAAAAATAAGCAGATAGAGTGGTGATATTCCAATAAATTTGGAGTAGCCAATTGCCATAAGCAGTGTTGCTCCTGTTCCCAAAAAGCCTAACAACCGTATTACAAAAGCGTTGCTGCGCACATACAAATATTTGTCGACTCGTGCATCGTGATTCCACATGTCACCCATACTACTTTGCAAACTTACATCTTCTTTACAGAAATTTGTAAGAAATCTGTATTAGTGCACCGCATACTACTACTTATGAAAATATCGATTCAATTGAAAGCACTTAGTGTAAGCCTTATGACTTTTTTCGCGTTTATCATAGTGGTAACCCGAATTGGATTTTTAATGAATGTTCCCATAAATAGATTCACTCTTTGGTTCGCACTCTGTGTATTTGTGGCCTCTGCACTTTTAATTTTTAAGACACAAGCAATTAAAACCATAGTATTATTTCTCGGAGTGCTTGTTCTGTTAGGATTATCCGCATATTTTCTATCAAAAACATACGACACAAGCTGGGATGGCCAGGGATATCATCAATCGGCTGTTATTGCCCTTAAAAATGGGTGGAACCCTATCTACGAATCTGATATTCACTTTGAGCAACGACTTCCGAGCCAGATTTTTGCAGAAAGTTACCCATCTGCAGTATGGGAAGTTCAGGCCACTATATACGCAATAAGTAACAGTATAAATTCAGCGAAAGTAATCAACCTTGCCGTGAGTATGGTTGCATTTCTTGTGGTCTATGTACTATTGCGAAAGATGACACTCGGAAAAATTACTTCGATCGCAATTACCTTACTCGTAGTTATTCAGCCACTCTTTATTATTCAGTTTTTAAGCTTTATGCAAGATGGATTTGGATATCAATTAATAGTCGTAGCTATTGCTTCACTCCTTTACTTCATACTCGATAAAAATTCAATTTGGGCAATCACCATGTTTATTCTTTCAGAAATATATTTAGCAAGCGCGAAATATAGCCATCTTCCAATGGTCCTCATGCTTGGAATTATATGTATGTTTATTGTAATAAATCGCTTTCTAAACAAAGATTATGTACTGAGCAAAAATTTGGCAGCAGCAGGTGTTGGACTTCTGTTGTTCTCTATTATATTTGCGTACCTCCCTTATGGTCGCAATGCCTTGTTTCATCACGCTGTCTTTTATCCAACAAATATTACCGAATTAAGTGGCAGTGTGACGTATAACAATCTGCCGCATAATTTAGAAAATAGATACAAAATTACCCAACTTTTCTATGGCTTGTTTTCAGCTTCTCAAAGTTATCAAAGTAGTGACAATCGAAGTGAAACAAACGTTGCTTCATTAAAGATTCCTTTTACATTCTCTGAAACCGAACTATCTGATAGTGCAAAACTGTACAACAATAGAGCTGGGGCACAAGGTCCGCTCTATTCTGGAATATTAGTTATCTCCCTTCTCTTTTGTATTGGTTTGTCATTTAAAGCACAGACACAATCTGAAAAGTATGTTTTTTACGGGATATATTTTATTGTTGGATTTATTGTTGTAACCTCACTCTTTGTACCGACACCCAATTTAATTCGATATACGAGTCAAACCCAATTGTTGCCATTCGTACTCTTCGTTCCGATGCTCGTGTTATTTCAAAAAAGACCTGTACAAGTAATAGGCATTGTTTTAATACTGTTACTCCTCGTGAATAACGCCCTATACACTGCTGCAGTAATTGCAAAAACAGTAGATGAAGAGCAGCATATTGAGACGCAGTTTGAACAAATGAGGAGTTCTGGTAATACCTATCAAGTACGAGCACAACAATTTTATTCAAGCTATGTTCTTTTGAATGAACAGCACATTTCTTTTATGATGGTGGACCGACTCCATTGTGGTGAGGTTG
>JAKAKU010000015.1 GCA_021824385.1 bacterium
ATATGATAATTAAAAATTGGACACCTGTTCGAAAGGCACTTGGTTTGTCGTTTATAAACCCTCAATTTTTTATTTTGCGTGAAGAGCGGACGGCCGTTTCTGTTGCAGTCACAAAGGCACGGGGAACAGTTGTTGATCTGGGTGCAGGCGATCAATTATACAAAGACTTGCTGTTACAAAATGCAAAGAAGTATATTCCTGTTGACCTTAAAGTACCCTTAAATAAGCAGGCAAAAGATTATATTCGAGCTGATATAACAAAGACGCTTCCTTTCAAAAACAGCTTTTGTGAAACAGTATGTTTGCTCCAAGTTCTCGAGTATATTGAAAATCCTGCCACAGTATTTTCTGAGAGTTTCAGAGTTTTAAAAAGAAATGGAAACCTTGTCGTTTCGTCTCCCTTTTTATACCCTATTCACGACGCGCCCCATGATAAAGTTCGTTACACCAAACAGGCATTGTTTTCACTGCTTAAAAAGGCTGGCTTTAAAAAAATTGAAATTCAAAAAGAATCAAGCAGTTTTGCATTTTTAGCGAATTCTCTCAACATGTTTATATTACGATCTCTGTACCACAAGATAAAAAGGGGAGGAGTTCAAAAAATAGTTGGGTTATTTTTACTTCCTTTTGCAGGGGGAGTATGTGTCGCAGTTAACATAGTGGCGATTTTCTTTGAAACTATCTTTCCCGGTTCGTCTGACGAATTTCCTCTCAATTACACGGTTGTTGCGCGAAAATAACTGTATCAAACTGCATTATTGTGATACAATGCGCAATCGTAATGTTTTTGAATTTTTTGCGAGGTTTCAAATGCGTAAGTTGATTGTACTGACTGTGTTTTTTGCGTTAATGGTTGCATGTGTTGTTCCGGCCTTTGCCCAAGACCCCACCGATCATGGCTATGGCTCTCAACCGGGTTATTCCGTCTCAGCCTCACATACTGTATGTCAGGGGCATGGTGCCTTCGGAGCGTTTGGTGCAAAAGGTGATGTTGTTCACGATTTTGGGGTGAATAATCCCGGATCAAATGGTGTGCCCGGCGCCAACGGACAGGCAACAGGAGACAATAACAGCAATCTGTGTGGCAATCCGCAGAGTGCCAATCACAACCCGTAACATGGGCTCGTGATTCAGTAAGAGGGAGAGATATACCAATCTCGTCCCTCTTTTTATTGCACAAAAAAATACAGGAGCCGAGTTTCGCTCCTGTATATGGCGGAGTTAAGACGTCCGCCGTGAAAGAACTTTTACCACTCCAAGTGAAAGGAGTAGTCCAATGGTGATTGCCCCAATAACTGGCAAAATCGCAGGGCCTTGGGCAGTGCTATAAGGGTCATCGATTTGTGGCAGTGTTGCCAAGTTTTGTTGACTGCTGGCGATTATCGGCGTTGGTACCACGTTTCCAGATACTACACTACTTGGATTACTTGAAATGCAAACAGTGCCAACGAGTCCACCGTTACAGGTTTGAGAATTGTTCGTCACTACGTCGTGCGACGAGCTATCCACTTTCTCTGAATTGTCGCTGGTTGTGATCACATCGCCCGTATTAACGCAGACAAGACATGGTCCTGACTGGACGTTCACAGTTTGGGAAGAGGTCGGTTGTCCGCTCATGGGAAACATCTGGCTTCCAAGAACGGCGATTCCAAACCCTCCCACACAAATAAAAAACATTCCAATCCCTAAAAACCACAAAATCTTGTCTAAACCACCACCAGATCGTGAACCATATGCCATCTGGTTTAGTGCTCCAGCCGTTTTCGCGTCGTATACGTACACATCAACGTTTGTTGTATCAGGTACATGTACGCTTACATTCCCTTGTTTATACATTCCATATCTCCCTAAAACCACTGAATGTTGAGAAAATATATCACAAATATAGGGTATAAGCAATTTTTAATGAGGTATGTTAAAATACATGCGGTTCGTGTCTCTTAACGCGGCCCCATCGTCTAGCGGTCTAGGACGTCGGGTTTTCATCCCGAAAATCGTGGGTTCGATCCCCACTGGGGTCACCAAGTTCAATTTATAGATTAACAAGGAGTTTTGTGTGGCCGAGAAAACGAAGACTGAGCGTTTAAATCTCACTCTGCTACCTGAAGTAAAAAGTGAGCTTGAAGAAATATCAGAACAAACGGGAAATTCAATGGTTTCGGTACTTTTGAAAGGGTTTAAGCTTTTTAAGCTCGTTCATGAGGCTCAGCAGAGAGGTGCTCGAATTTCAGTGACAGAAGCAGATGGTACATCAAAGGAATTGCTTTTTTTGCTGTAAGTAGTATGTGATGGCCGCCTTCTTGGCCATCATTTTAATATTTAGAGTGGATCTTCTCCAATATATTTCTCTTCAATTTTGAGAAGCTTTTTGGCGTATTTATTTTTCTTAAGCATTTTTACGATATCTTTTCTTGAGTGGAGAAGTGCAGGAAGCAGGGAAATGAAAACGATAATTACCACAATAGGAAGCAAATAGTGGTCAATATTTTTGATCCGTGAGCCCAAAATATATCCCAAAAGTGGCATTCCAACTCCCCAAATAAGCCCACCAATGATGTTGTAACTTAAGAACTTCTTATAATCCATTTTCCCAATTCCCGCGGCCACTGGCACAAATGTGCGAACAGCAGGTACAAATCGGGCGAGAATAAGAGCTTTTCCACCATGCTTGTCAAAGAAGTCTTGTGCTGCTTGAATGTGCTTTTTCTTAAAGAAGAGCCTGTCTTTTTGAGACAAAAGCCAAGCACCTGCTTTGTTGCCAACCCAGTACCCAGCGCTATCTCCCAGGACTGCGGCTAATACAAAAATAACGAGTAGTGTCCAAATACTAAAAACCCCTTGCGAAGCCAAAATTCCTGCAGTAAAAAGGAGGCTGTCACCAGGAAGGAAAAACATAAAAAAACCGCTTTCCCCAAAAACCATAACAAACAGGCCTACGTAGCCGACAGTTTGAATAATGTTAATAAGATCAAAATGCATAAGCCTCTGTAGTATATACGAGCAGCCCTATGCAAGAAAGGGGACAATAAAGGCACGTTCACGGGCAGTTTTAATGTTTTTGAATTCTTGGAGGTTCTGGTGCCATGTTTTGGTATAGTGCGCTAAGTTTGCTCGCACTGTTTCAATCCGGGAGCTGTCAATCGTAAGGTTTACGAGATATGAATTTGTGCTTTCCCCCCACACGTCATACCAATCATCGTAGAAAAATGCATTTCCAGGGCTTACCGAGGTACAGGATTCATAATCAGACGCATGGGGATTTAATGCATACGAGTAGGCCAAAACTTGCGCTTCGGTTACTTCAGTTTTCAAACTATCGTACGCCCCAAATTTTTTATCGATAAATATTTCTCGCTCAGGATTTCGAAGATGATAGTCGATTCTTCCGGTAAATTGAATTGCATACTCCCCAAAGTTCATGCGCTTTCTGGCGTCTTCTT
>JAKAKU010000138.1 GCA_021824385.1 bacterium
ATAGTCAAAGAAATCACAACTTACTCCATTATTGGTAGCTCCAAATGAAACGGTATTTTCAGCAAAGCTTTTCGTGACCGATCCGGTAAGTGGTACGGAACAATTCAATGCGTTTGAATGTCCTCTTTGAAGCAAAAAGTTTTCCGAAATAATAGGACCTACAAAAAATGATGCAGAAATTTCGCTTGCATGATCAACTGAAATATTTTTTTCAGATGAAAACAATGAATAACTTGGCCCAAAGTCTACATAATTTCGAGAGATTTCAGGGTGATATGCCAATGTAAGTTGGTCATATGTTGCCGTGGTTTGAGTGTTCGGGATTGACTGTCCGACGAACGCAAACCAGTAGTTTCCAGATTCAAGTGGAGTTTGATATAAAATTTTTCTTCCACCAAATACTGCTGATGCTTGTGGCGGCATCACATTTACGCATCCATCTTTGCCAATTTGATTTAAACAAAAGAGTGCACTGCTCCCTGTTGTACTCACAAAATCTGTGTCATACAGTGCTGATGATGAAAGCGTTACAAGCGACCCGATACACACCGATTGGTCGTTACTGGTAAGGACAAATCCGCGCGGAAGCTTCGTCAGCCCACCCTCCTTTATTGGATCACTACACCACGATGCATTTTTGTTTTTTATATCTGACAAAAACGTTGAATTGGTTATCGACTCTTTGGTAAATAACTGCAATTTAGTTCTTCCATGCGAATTCACGTACATGTTTCCCAAAGTGTGAAATTCGGTATCGAGAGGAATATTTGAAATATCAAACACCGAGGCCTCAACCGTCAAAAAACCTGCTTTTGCGTTACTTTTTAGCGTTGTCGATAAAAATACCGGATCTGTCGGAATTGAGACTCCATCAACAACTATTTTCGGTTGTATCAAATCGAACTTTACCGATATTGCAAACTTGCTTCGTGAAATAGAAATGGTAACTGGCAACACATCTTCTCTTTTGACAATATCTGGAATAGTTACTGTTTGATTTGTGACATTTTCAGAGTGAGATGAAAGCGTCATCCAATTATCTGAAGTCGTTTGAGTAACGACTCGAGAGTCAAAATTTACAAATGGTTTCCAAGCTCCATTCTCACTTGAAACATAGTCTCCATACTGCGCATAGGTATAATCAACCGGTGAATACGTTGATATTGCATTTATTTTTGAATACAGCCCTGGCGTATCAATACTCGTGCTCTTCACACTTGTTTGGTACACATCAAGAAATCCAAATGTTGCGACTTTCTGTATACTCGGTACTTTAGAAAGGAAGGCCTGTGCATCTTTTGATAAGCTTTTGGATTCATTTCCTGGATCAAAAATTGATCCATCAAGAAGTAAGTATGAAACAGCATATTTTTGAATGGTTGTCTCAAAAAGGGTTGTGTCTTGTGCATGATATGCACGACTGAGCTCGTTGTAAAAGGTTTCGTTGTTTGCACTCCAACGATCAAAATCTCGTGTAAGATATGGGTTTTTAATACCAAACCAGAAAAAGCCAGCTCCTTGATATCCCCAGGAATTATATTGCCATCCCCACAATGAATTCAGTGGAAGCTGTGCAACTCTCCCCTCTTTTCCATCAAAGAAATTAAATGCTTCAAAGTATTCGTGAGGAATGTTCACCCGCATAAGTGGACTTATCAAGCCATCCTTAAATGCAGGTTTCATTAATATGCCAAGACTCGATATTAGTATCAACGTTATCAAAAGTGGCGCAAATGAAAGTCTTTTTATTTTGTGTAATTGTGTGTAGGCAAACAACAGAAACACCGCAATGTAATAAGATACAAAGAAACTAAAAATAGTTGAAAACTTGGTAAAAGGATCTCTGAACGCCTCCGCAAACAACCCACTATGATTTTGAACATATGAATAAACAAATCCAAAAGGACCGTTTGTGTTCATCAGGAAAAACAAAGAAATGAATGTGGGAGCAATAAAGGCGAGTCCGATTTTCTCTCGTTTGTACACTGAAACCAATATTCCAAAGAGTGAAAACAAAGCAAAAACCAGTGGTATCGCAGCTACTCGAGGGTCAGCCAAGTGCGCATTCCACGTTGCGAGTAAATCAGTAAACGTCCCTTTAGAAAAATCGTAAGCAGACCACGAAAATAAATAGTTTTTCTGGGAGATCACATTTATAAAATTTCCTGCAGCTTGGTTGTGAATCACGGCCTCTGGGGTAAACAGTTGATTGATATGAGCAATCGACACTTCTCTACTTTGATTTGCAACAGAATACATATTAGGCAAAAACCAATACGCATTTGTTGCAAACAAGGTAAGCAAAATTACTACTACTTTTTTTAAGCTTCCCTGCTTCGTCCAATTTTGAATTGTATAGAAAAACAACGTGAGTCCAAACAAAAGCCCATACGCGTAAAATAAAGTGGCCGCATATGCTTGAGAACTTCCAATAAAGCTTACGAGAGCGAAAGCACCAATGAACTTCTTTTTGCCACTTTGAAGAAAAGCAAATGCAAACAAGAATACCCACGGTAAGCTTGCAAACTGGGCGGTAAACATTTCAAATGGAACGGCAAATCGCTGCACTGTTCCTAAATTCAGAAGATAATATGAAGCTCCCAGCAGTGAAGTAAGCCCTGTGAGAGCGATTGATTCACTCCGTTTAACAAATTTTCTTAAAAAGAAAAACATCCCCAAAGGCCCGAATATCAGGCATAAAAATATATATGAGTAACGAAGAAACGAGAGATTCAAAATCTTCGATGCGAGAAGAAGATAAAAAATGCGTGGGAGTTCACTCATATGTGAATGGGCGGCAATTGCACCAAGTCCTTGGTCATGTCTCCAGACACCCCAAAAGATTGATTGAAAGCTATGAGAAAAATTAAATTCAGGATGTAAGGTATCCCATCCAGTTAAAAAAGTACCTGGTGTGTAGCTTTTGAAGCACAAAAAAAGCGTCAGAATAATAAGTGCAAAAGGGAGCACCCATGAAGCAAACGATGGGCGTTTTTTTAAACTCACTTTCTGACGCAATTTGAGGAGAATATTTCTCATCCCTCAACCAACAAAAGATATTGTAAGAAGAGGAATGAGGGGGACGAGATTGTCTCGTCCCCTACTACTAACAATAGACAATTGAGGTCTTAGCCTGCGGGGGTTGCCTTTACGGAAGGCAGAGCTTCCACTAAAGGTTTTACATCCATATACTGAAACTTTTTTCCATCCGGTGTTACGCCATAGAGGCCATAATCAGACTGCCAGCTGTTGCCGTCCCAAATCATTACAACAACGTTCACCCCTTTACAGTAGGTGACTTGATTGGTTTGGAGATCTTTAACTGCAAAGCAGTTGGCTGGATTGATATGGGGATAGGGATTCCCGTCTTTCCATGCATCCACGGCGGTTTTGTTTTT
>JAKAKU010000014.1 GCA_021824385.1 bacterium
CACACGGTTGTAGTTTCTGCCGACGCGAGTGAAGCGTCGGCCCTTTGGTACTTAGCACCTTTTGCTGGGGCAACTATTGCAGAATATTTTATGGAACAAGGACGTGATGTGGTGATTGTATACGATGACCTCACGAAACACGCATGGGCATATCGAGAAATGAGTTTACTTATGGGTCGGCCTGCGGGGCGCGAAGCATACCCCGGAGATATTTTTTATCTTCATTCACGGCTTCTTGAACGGGCAACCAAACGAGCAAAAAAACTGGGGGGTGGATCGATTACGGCACTACCGATTGTTGAGACTCAGTCAGGCGACGTATCTGCCTATATTCCAACCAACGTCATATCAATTACCGATGGGCAAATTTATTTTGAAACCGATTTGTTCTTTAAAGGAATTCGACCGGCAATCAATCCAGGCCTCTCGGTTTCTCGGGTGGGTGGCGCAGCTCAAATTAAAGCTACCAAAAAACTCTCAGGAAAGCTCCGTCTTTCACTTTCCCAATACTGGGAACTCACCGGATTTGCCAGCTTTGGAGCAACCAACGATAAGGTGGTTCATAAAAAACTTGAGCGTGGAAAACGGATTATCGAGCTTTTTAAACAAGATCAGCACAGCCCGTATTCGCAGGAAGAAGAAGTTGCATTGTTGTTTTTGCTTGATTCCGGGTACTTAGATACGGTTGAAGCAACACGCGTAAAAGAAGTAAAGCGAGAATTTTTGTCCTTTATGCATGAACACCACAGTAAAGCGATAAAAGAAATTGAAAAAATAAAAAATCTTACTCCTGAAGTTATTGAGGCGTTGGAACTTGCACTAAAAAACTTTAAAGCAGTCTTTGATATAAACATCTAACATGAGTGATATTTTAAGCATCAAGCAACGTGCGTCATCTATTAAAAATATTGGCAAAATAACCAAGTCTCTTGAGACTGTCTCTGCAATGCAGCTGAAGTCGACTGAAAAGCGACTTGTTGGAACGAAGGAATATTTTAAATCACTCATATATCTATCGAGGAAATTATCTGCAACGGCAAAAAACTTGAATTATGAATCGCCTTTCACCAACTCGCCAAAACAGGCAAAAAAAACATTGTTTTTGCTTGTTACAACCGATAGAGGATTAGTGGGGGCACAAAATTTACAATTTTTTTATAACGTGAACGAATTTTTGAAACTAAATACCATTGATGATTGCGATTTTATGATTTTTGGAGCTCGGGGAAGTAACTTTGGAAAAGTGACGGGGCATGTTATTCAGGAATGGAAACTCACTGACCGAATAGCAACAGCACATGAGGCTACCAAAGAGATTTTGGAAGCCTTTAAAACAGGTTTGTATAGTCATGTGTATCTTGCATACAATGAATTTATTACGATGCAAAATATTGAAGTTGTGGTTGAACAGTTTCTTCCTCTTGAGTTGCCTAAGATAACAGGTTTTTCGAGTGAAATCATCGAACCAAACTTTGATTCAGTATTTACCTTAGCTGTAGATATGTATCTTTCATATGTTTTACGTCACTCATTTTTGGAAGCTGAAGCGAGTGAACATGCTGCACGAACGCTTGCAATGAAGTCTGCATCCGACAATGCACAAGAACTGTCTCGCGAACTTACTCACCTGTATAACAATGCGAGACAAGAGGCGGTAACCGAAGAAATACTGGAAGGAGCTTTTCATCATGGCTGAACACACAAAAAAACTCGTGGGAAAAATAATTTCGGTTTCAGGGCCGATAATTGAAGTTGTGTTTCCCGATTATTCACCAATACATGTGCGTGATGCGCTGACCATACAATCAGATAGACGAATTTTGATTGCTGAAATTTCCCAGATTTTTTCAAACAAAGTAAAAGCCTTGGCCTTTGGTTCAACCGATGGCCTTCAAATGGGGGACACCGTAACCCACACCGGAGAAACCATAATGATGCCCGTGGGACCTGAAATTTTAGGGCGTATGTTTAATGTGCTCGGCGAGCCGATTGACGGTAAACAGCCACCAAAAACAAAAATGCGTAAAAGCATTTATGCCACTCCACCAAAACTCATTGAACAAAAAACAGTTCCTGAAATTTTTGAAACGGGTATAAAGGTAATTGATCTTATGTGCCCGTTTGTTAAGGGTGGTAAAGTAGCGGCTTTTGGTGGAGCAGGTGTAGGGAAGACCGTTATTATTATGGAACTTATTCACAACATCGCAAAGTATGCGAGTGGGTACTCAGTTTTTGCGGGGGTAGGAGAAAGGTCTCGCGAGGGCAACGAACTCTATCGTGAAATGCAAGAAACAGGAGTCATAGACAAAGCAGTTCTTTTGTATGGTCAAATGAACGAGCCTCCTGCTTCCCGCATGAAAGTGGCTTTTACTGCACTTTCTGTGGCTGAATATTTTAGAGACGATTTGCAACAAGATACGCTTTTATTTATTGATAATATTTTTCGTTTTGCTCAGGCGGGAAGCGAAGTAAGTTCCTTACTCGGAAGACTGCCGTCAGCTGTTGGATACCAACCAACACTTGCCTCTGAAATGGCAGAATTACAAGAGCGCATAACCTCGACATATCATGGCTCAATTACCTCAGTTCAGGCAGTCTATGTTCCAGCCGACGACTACACCGATCCGGCACCGGTTATAACCTTCTCCCATCTTGATTCAACGCTTACTCTCGAGCGATCACTTGCAGAACAAGGATTGTACCCCGCCGTAGACCCTCTGAAGTCGTATTCAATAGCCCTCGACCCGCAAATTGCGGGAGAAGATCATGTTTTGGTGGCACGGGCCGTTCAGGAGGTACTACAGCGATACAAAGAATTAACCGATATTATTTCTATTCTGGGAGTCGATGAGCTGTCTGAAGAAGATAAGCTTACCGTGAGTCGGGCACGTAAAATTCAACGTTTTCTCACCCAACCTCTTTTTGTTGCTGAGCCGTTTACCGGACAGCAAGGAAAATATGTTTCTCTCAAAGAAACCCTGTTTGGATTTTCTGAAATTTTGTCAGGGAAATACGATGATCGAGATGAAAGTGAATTTTATATGATTGGATCGATAGACGAGTTGCCAAAGAAATAATATGGCGCTTCACGTTGAGCTCCTCAGTAATATTAAAAAAGTATATACCGGACTATCTACCAAAATTGTTTTGCCAACAGAAAAAGGGATTATCGAGGTGCTACCTCATCACACTCCATTTGTGGTAAACTTGGCGCCCGGTACTATTATTGTTCACGGTGAAGACAAAAAGCCTGTTAAAGTACCCAGTATACGAGGAGTGGCATACAAAAATGAGGAAAATGTAACAATCCTTATTGAAGAGACCCTCTCAAATAAACTAAAGTAAACACATGAGCAAAAAAACATTATT
>JAKAKU010000011.1 GCA_021824385.1 bacterium
TTATGACTCGTATTCATGAGCGATATTTATATCCTTTTTTTCCGCTCGCCACAATCAAACTTACCTTTTTTCCGTGGCTTTGGATTCCCTACAGTATTCTTTCTATTTCTCATCTTCTCAATTTGTATAATTTATTTTGGGCTCCCGGAATTCCTTCATTTGAAGCACTATACTCAAATACGACTTTTGAGCTTGTTTTGTCGATTACTAATATCGTTATTTTTATACTTGTGCTCGTTTTGTACCTTTTTTCCACAAAGCACCTTGCGCGTGGCAAGAAAGCCTGAAAGACCGTATACTTTAGCTATATGCGGCGTCTTCTAATTGTGGGAATTCTACTTCTCGCATTTCTTGTTCGTGTCGTAAACTTATCAGATTACCCCGCAGGTTTTACCCCGGATGAGGCTTCTTTTGGATATGATGCGTATTCACTTTTAAAAACAGGGAAAGACCAGTGGGGAGTTACGTATCCTCTTACTTTCAAATCCTTCGGCGATTTTAAGCTTCCGGCATATACCTATCTTACGATGCCTTCAGTGGCTGTTTTTGGACTTACTCGTTTTGCAGTTCGTTTGCCCAATGCAGTTCTTGGAACGCTCGCCGTGATGTTTACCTACTTGCTTGCTCAGGAAATTACTGGACTTCGGGGAAAAACAGACGAGCGTATCTCACAAATTTCAGCGCTCCTTGTTGCTTTTTCGTATTGGCACATTGCGTTAAGTCGCGGTGCATTTGAAGCAAATCTAACGACATTCTTTATGACCGCAGGTGTATGGGCGTTTCTGTTTTCAAGAAAACAATCTTCGTGGTGGATGGTTTTGTCGATGGTTTTCTTTGGAGTAAACATGTTTACATACCATGCTGCACGACTGGTAACACCAGTGTTAGTCTTCTCGCTCTTTTTCTTTTACCACAAAGCATTGCGTTTCAACAAAATCTACGTCACATCAATTGTTATTTTCATTTTCTTTTGTTTAGTTTCGGGCCTGAGTTTGGTTTCTGGATCTGGAACGCGTGCAGCAACATCCACACTTATTTCAGAAAATCTTGGCTCCGGTATCGTACGGGCTTCAGTGGTAAACGCAGGAATGCCGCTCCCGCTTGCCCGGCTATTTTATAACGAACCCTCTGCCAAACTAACCAAATTTGTAAGTAACTATATTTCATACTTTTCTCCCGGATTTTTATTCACTGAAGGAGCTCGAGAAGCTAGTTATGGAATGATTCCTGGTGGTGGACTTCTCTCAACAGTAGAATTTGTTGGCCTTCTTTGCTTTATCTGGAGTACTTTGCACAAGCGAAATAAATTTGTACTCTTTTTATGTAGTTGGCTGTTATTTGCACCCATTCCCGCGGCAATCTCAATCGGCCCCGGACACGCTGCCAACAGAGCGGCTATTCTCATGCCCGCGCTCGAAATTGCCTCTGCATATGGACTCGCTCGTGTTTTGAAACTCCTACGAGGTAAAGCTCAACAGATCGCAGTTCCTGTTACCTATATATCTATCGTGTTTTTGGGGCTCTTTAGTTTTATAAAATATACATACACTCAGCCTATTTATGCTGCAAACGGAATGATGTATGGTATGGACGAATTATTTGCCTTTTTGCAAACCTATCCAACGAAACATGTAATTTTAAGTCGATCGCTTTCAGAACCACACATATATGCGGCATTTTATGACCCTATCTATCCAAACCTGTATCAAAAAGCTACAACTCATTGGAATTTCGAGTCTGCG
This sequence comes from bacterium, assembly GCA_021824385.1. Taxonomy (GTDB): domain Bacteria; phylum Patescibacteriota; class Microgenomatia; order UBA8517; family UBA8517; genus UBA5941. The sequence goes on from JAKAKU010000011.1 coordinate 1,743, forward strand.
AAGCTTAACTGGGTTGACCAGCAGGAGGGGTATTTTGTGGGAAGATATGTAGTGAGTTCAATAGATAAAAGCCGGGATTTTCAACTGGATAATACTTTTATTGTGGGGACTCTGGACGAAATGCCTGTTAACGCGCGTCTTGTAAAGGAAATACTCACACCCGATAAAAAACTTCTTTGGGTGGTTGCGGAAAAACCATGAAAAAATATCTACTTCTTGCAATTATATTACTGCCAACATTTGTGCGACTTATTCGCCCAGGGATATATTCCATGCAAGATTTTCCGTATTTCCGGCTAGTGGAGTATCACACATGCTTCGTTGATAAACAATTTCCCTGTCGCTGGGCCGCTTCTGCAGGATTTGGGTTTGGTGAACCGGTGTTTAATTTTTACTCTCACCTGCCTTTTTTTACTGGAGCAGTACTTATGAATCTTGGCATTGGAGGGCTTTCATCACTTAAAATTCTCTTTGCGCTGTCACTCCTTTTATCAGGGTTTGGAATGTTTCTATTGTCTAAAAAAGTTTGGAAAAATGACTACTCAGCTTTTCTATCGGCAGTTTTGTATGTTTACGCGCCATATCGTGCCGTGAATGTGTGGGTGCGTGGTGCCCTTCCTGAAAGTTTTGCATTTATTTTATTACCCCTGATTCTTTTAACGTTTGAACACTATAAAGATACCAAGAAAACTATCTGGCTCACGAGTTTCTCATTGTTATTAAGTGCATTAATACTCACTCACAATTTGTCGGTACTGTTGTTTGCACCTGCAGTTCTCTGCTTTATTGCTATTCGCCTATTTAGTGCTCGTTCAGTTCGTTTATTTCTTCCCCTTATGGTGGCAGGTGTTTTTTCACTACTCCTTTCCGCCTTTTATTTACTTCCAGCAATTGGTGAAGCACCGCTCGTTAATTTGCAAACAACTACACAAGGTTATTTTGATTTTAGAGCCCACTTTGTAACTGTTCCACAGCTTCTGTTTTCTCGTTTTTGGGGATATGGAGGGTCTACCTGGGGAGACCAAGATGGACTCAGTTTAGCAATAGGACAAGTTCAATGGCTAACTGCTGCTTTTGTTATATGTATAGCTTTGTTTAACACGTTTAAGGGCAAGAAAGACAAAAATCTGTTGTTAGCTTTTGGATTATTCTTAGTAGCTCTATTTTGTTTGTTTCTTACCCATAACAAATCGGCGTTTTTATGGGAAGCCACTTCGAGTTTCACGCAATATATTCAGTTTCCGTGGCGATTTTTAGGAGTAACACTCTTTCTGTTTTCTTTTGTGGCAGGGTATGTACCATATTGCCTCCCCAAATATACAAGAGGTATAACGATCATTCTCATACTTCTCGCAATCGGCTTAAATAGTTTTTATTTCAAAGAAGATATCTGGAGGAATGTGTCAGATCACGATATGCAAACGGGAAGTACGTGGATTGAGCAAACAAGCGCGTCACGTGGTGACTACTGGCCGAAATACGGCCCAATACCAAACGATCCACCCATATTGATGAAAGGTCTGAAAGAGATATCTCGCACGAGTAACAGTGCACACTTTGAATATAATTCAGCAATCGCAGATGAACTGAGTATTCCCATCACGTT
>JAKAKU010000086.1 GCA_021824385.1 bacterium
TGTATAGTATATCAGTAGAAAGCTTGCGGGTATGGTTTAGTGGTAGAATGCGTCCTTGCCAAGGACGAGACGGGAGTTCGATTCTCCCTACCCGCACATTACAAAGATACCCCAGCCACCCGGCTGAGGTACCTTTGTAATGCTTGGGATGTAGGGAGAATCGAACTGGCCGGAACGATGCCGAGCAAGGCCACGATAAATCTAGGGCACTGCGATTTTCTAAGGTCTCAGTCGAGACCAAGTAAATCGGGAGCATGCGAGGCCGTGAGGCGGGGCCGGCAGAAACTTATGAGCGACGGCGAGTAAGTTATCTGTGGCTTCGTTTCCCTACCCGCACATTACAAAGATACCCCAGCCACCCGGCTGGGGTATCTTTGTGTAATTTAAGCGGCAACAAGGCAAGTCCAATATATAGAATAGGTGCAGGTTCAACTCAACGCATAAAGGACACTAAAATATTAAAACACAGCCAATGAATAGCACGTCAACAGCCATACTAGGCAAAATATAGCTTAAAATTATAAAAACTGTGGATAACTATGTGGATACTGTTGATAAAGGACACATAAAATTAAAAGCGTAATGTCTAAAACTCTAAAAGACGTAGTAGCTATTTCTAAAAAACCTATACATCCCAATGGTATTTAAGAAATTTGCAAAAAAACGCAGATTTTTATGTAAATGTTACTAAGTAACATATACATTGTTATTCGTGAAACGTTCAAGTATACTGACTTGTGGCGGTACAAACAGAAAAACAAAAAATTGGAGCACTTGGGGAGGAAATTGCGTCAAAATTCCTTACTAATAAGGGTTTTACGATAAAATTAAGGAATTATCGTAAGAAATGTGGCGAAATTGATATTATCGCAGAAAAAGGGGAAATACTTCATTTTGTTGAAGTTAAAAGTGTTTCACGTGAAAGTTCTAATGATTTTGATCCAGGTGTTTCCCATGAAACGTGTGGCTATCGGCCAGAGGACAACATCCACCCACAGAAACTGAAACGTCTATCTAGGGCGATTAGACTTTATTTGTGGGAAAACTTTCATGAAAATGAGCCAAAATGGGTGTTTGATGCAATAACAGTAAAGCTAAATATCAAAACTATGCGAGCCTTTGTTAAGTTTATTGGGGATATCACGCTGTAGGAGCTTTATAAAAGTAACTGAGTGTGCTAGTATTTCATAACAATTTTCCGCTTTGGAGCGAAATTGTACTTGGAACGGTTCTCTATTGAAAATTGAAGCTATGGTCGGGGTGTGGTGTAACGGCTAACATTCCTGTTTTGGGTACAGGCGACTCCGGGTTCGAATCCCGGCACCCCGACCATGATTTTAATTGGTATCGGGGGGTATTTGGCAAAATGTTGAATATCCCTGCGAACCCCTCGTCGTTCAACGGATAGGACGCAAGCTTCCGAAGCCTGTGACGCAGGTTCGATTCCTGCCGAGGGGACAATAGCAAAACTCCAGCAAGGTTAAGCCTTGCTGGAGTTTTGCTATATCGCGCCCCCTCGGCAGGAATCGAACCGTAGGCGACTGATTTTCTTGGTCTCAACAGAGACCTTAGAAAATCGGAGTTCCGACTGAAAGGAGGGGCGATTCCTGCCGAGGGGACAATGACAAAAACACCAGATTTGCTCCTGGTGCTTTTTGTTATACGAGTTATCCCTCAGTAGGAATCGAACCGTAGGCGACTGATTTTCTTGGTCTCAACAGAGACCTTAGAAAATCGGAGTTCCGACTGAAAGGAGGGGCGATTCCTGCCAAGGGTACAAAATATTCAAATCATGGTGCGGTGACACCCTTTCTGTGAAATTTAGTGACCTTCTTGATTAATGATCACCATTACGGTACTCTTCAAAATAGAAATAAATTGAGTCAATGGCGGCTCGAGGATACCAAGGGGGATAAAATGCACATACCTCAGGTACGGAAATACCTTTGTGTAGTCTGCAAGAAAAATGAAATTGTTGAGCATCGGACAGAGCATACCTATGAAGGCGATGTTCCCGACCAGTGTAACTGCGATCTGAGCACCCATGATGGGTACCACGTTTCTGGTGGGAAGTTGCTGAAACAGCGTCAGGAGGGCTGCTGGACTTCTCTCAGTACAAACATGCTGGCGGTTGGTCCTGGTGGTATTTGCGAGGACTGCCTGAAAAATGAAATCGTAAGAGCTCTTTTGCCACATCTTGGTTTCAATCCCTGGACATGACAACAGACAGAAAGCCGCACGGCAGTAGTATGTGCGGCTTTTTCTTGTTTGTTTTTCCACATTGGCGTAATGATTATTTTCTTTGTTGGTGTATACTGGTACTACATGAAACTAGGGACAAAGATAAATCTTATTCTTATCGGTGTTGTCGCAGTGACTCTCACAATCGGTTTTTGGGTAATTGTCGGAATAGAAGCAGGGAATATTGAGAATCAAGTAGTTGGTGACACCAACACGGTCACAAAATTGGTCCAAGAAGATGCATCTCGTGTACTCGCTCAGACACAGGCAAAAACAGGAATAACGCCAGATGAAACAGCATATTTGAAAAAAATTGTTGACGATGCTTTTTTGTTTGGAAAGACTGACCCAAAAGCTGCTTATGGTTTTTTCCACGATATTATTATTTTTGACAAGAATCTTTCTGTTCTTGTAAATAGCGGGGATACAAAAGAAAATTTTTCAAACGATGATCCAATTTACGTTAAAATTCGCCAAGATGTTTTAAGCGGGGCAAAGGCAAACGCTGAGTACGAACGTCTCAATGACGGTAACGACAACAGTGACGTTCTTGTGTACGTCAGTCCACTTATAATTCACGATAGCAAAGGGGACCGCATTGTAGGGGTCATTGAAACTCATGCAATGAAAAATGCATATCAAGATCGAGTAAATGCGTTGCGCGCGCGCATGCTAGGTGTTGGGGTTGTCTTTACTGCTGTTCTTGTTATCGCACTAGCAATCATTCTTGAGAGGCAAGTTGTTGGTCCGATTCGCAGATACTCACTTGTAGCACAAAAAGTTGCTGCAGGGGATCTTAAACAGCAGGTTGAGCACACTTCTAATGACGAAATTGGTAAATTCGGTGAGGTTTTTAACCTCATGGTGAAAAACTTGCGTGAGCTTGACCAAATGAAATCTGATTTTGTTTCTGTGGCCGCACATCAGCTACGCACCCCTCTTTCCGGACTAAACTGGGTAATCAAGTTATTTATTGGGGGAGATCTCGGGCCAACTACGGAATATCAAAAGAAAATGCTTGACCGGGCATATGAGGCCGAACAAAAAATGATAACTTTGGTAAACG
>JAKAKU010000124.1 GCA_021824385.1 bacterium
CATGAGCCCATGGCGCACCCTGCGGATCATATACAGAAGTAAAGAGTGTTGCATTGGGGTATAACTCTCGGAGTGAGAGAAGAACTCGCTCGGCGCCTCCCCACTTGTTTACACGGTCATAGACAATCGCAACTTTAGGATTTTTCATATATGGCGAGTGTAGCACGGGCCATTTTCTCCCAAGAATATGTAGCTGCAAATAGGTACGCCGTTGAAAGTTTTGTCAGTCTTACATCCTTCTTTTCTTCCAGAACTTTCTGAAGCATAAGAGTAAGCTCTTCAGATGAATGGGGACTAAAGTACTCTGCGTGGTCCTTGTAGACTTCACGAAAAACCTCAATATCCGAGGCAATAAGTCTCGTTTTGCACTTCATCGCTTCGAGACCTGGCAAGCCAAACCCTTCTGAAAAACTTGGATATACAAATGCAATTGCTTTGCTATATAAACTCTTTAATTGTTTATCGTCAATTCCATTTTTTATTTCAACAAATTTTGAAACGTGTAATTCTTTCATTTGTTTTTTAAGTCTGTCAGTAAAAACATCTCGGGGAGTAACCAATACAAGCTTAAAAACTTTTTGAGATTTTTCATTTAAAAGCCCGATTGCCCGAAGAAGTGTTTTGATATTTTTATGCGGATAGGCATTACCCACATATAAAAAGTAATTTTCTGGGCTCTGTGCAGCCTTACTATTCATAAGGGAAACACCTTCATAAATAACTGAAACTCTCTGAGCAGGTATGTTGTATGTTTTAGCAATTTGTTTTTTTACAAATTGAGAAGGGGTAATTATATGTTTAGAATTTTTAACCGCATGATCAAATATGATGCGATATCCCAACCGCTTAACGACATACTTCCAACGGGGAAGTGTGGTTGCAGCTTTCCCAACACCAGTATGCATTAACAGATCATGAATAGTTACAACATACGGTTTGTTATAAAAGAACGGTACGTTAAAGTGCAAAAAGTGGACAATATCTGGATTTACATTGTTCAAAACTCGCAACAGTTCAATTTGCTCAGTAAAACTATAATGTCGAGAATTGACTAATACTTTTTGAAAATTTTTGGGAGTTGCAAGTGTTTTAAAATATTTTTCGCGCAAAAGAAGTACATACGTGTTCTTTATATCAGACCTTTCAATTTCTGATAGTAAGTTCATGGTATAACGACCAAGCCCTCCATTCTCTGCTCCATAAAATCTGGCATCAATTGCTATTTTCATACTTTATTTAGGAAGACACATAAAACTTTATTGTTCTCAAAATTCGAAGAAGTCTAATTCCCAGAATAACTAGGATATTTATTAAAAGAAAATGTTGACTCCAAAGGCGCTTTTTATAAAACGTTTCCATTGCAACAACACCACCGACTACAGAACGAAGTGATTTGTTTTTCTTTTTTGAACCTTTTTTAATATGAAGAATTGAAACTTTTGGATAATAGATAATTGAGTATCCAGCTTTTTTTATTTTGAAACAAAGATCAATATCTTCCCCATCCATAAAATAATCTTCATCAAACCAACCCACTTTATCGAGGAGCGCTTTTTGCACTAAGAAAAATGCTCCTTGCAGTGAATCAATCTCGTGAACTTCGTCTTCACTTTTATACCCATACCAGTACTTTGCAAAAATTCGAGAATGAGGAAACACTTTATCAAGTCCACTAAAGTGGGTAAGCGCTATAAAAGGCGTGGGAAACGATCTTCGTGTGTCTTTATCTAATACCCCCGATGGCAAAAGGACTTTACAGGTTAATGCCCCAACATTGGCATTTTTTGTTAAATAGCTCACCGTTTCAGAGAGGCAATTGGAGGTAAACATGGTGTCCGGATTTAAAAACAAAATGTATTTTCCTTGAGCTAGCCTTTTCGCAACATTATTACCTTTTGCAAAACCAAGATTCTCCTTGTTTTCGATAAGTAGTATTTTTTTGTTTTTTCGTAAAGTTTCAATCGTGCCATCCGTAGATCCATTATCAGACACAATAAGCTCATAGGGGATATCAGCAAATTGCTCAACGGATTGAATACATGCCTCAAGAAGTTCCTTGGTGTTGTAGCTCACAATAATAATAGATACAGTAGGTTTTTTATTAAACATGTTTTCTTGTAATTTCCTTGTATATTGGCTCATGCATTTTGGCAATCGCCTTCCAGTCAAAATGTTCTTTGACAAACTTCTGTCCAGATTTACCGATTTTATTTGCGAGTGAGCTATCATTTAAAATTTTAATCGCTCCCTCGGCAAGCCCTTTAAAGGTATCAGAAATAAGCGCTTGTGAATTATTGGTGAGCCCAAGTCCTGCGACACCAATATGAGTTGAGACAACAGGAAGCCCTGCAGCCATTGCTTCCAAAACTTTTAAGCGCGTCCCACCTGAACCTTTAATCGGAGCTACCATAACTGTCGAATATAAATAGCCATCTCTCGCATCTTTTATTGATTCAGTTACTTCGATGTCGCTACTTTGTCTTGCAAATTTCAATATATGTTCTGGGATTTTCCTTCCTACAATCCACAACTTCGCTTCGGTGAATTCACGTTTTATCAGCGGCCACACTTCATTAATTAACAATTCTGCTGCCTCCAAATTTTGAAGCCATTCAAAGTTTGTAACGCCATACATAACACGCGGTGGAGTCTTTCTTTTAACTGCCTTTGCAGAATAATAATCGGTGTCTACTCCATTTGGAATAATTTCCACCTTCGTTCCAGGAATAAGTCGCTCCATTATTTTTTTATCGTCTGCTGAAACCGCTATGAGTTTGGTGGCTTTTTTCCAAAAAAATACCTCCCAAAATTTTAGTTTATATACGTCAAGCATGAAAAACGGTCTTAGAAACCATGGTGTTTGTGTTTTTACATGATGTTTGTACACCTCATGCCATATGGTTTGTTCTACTTGAATAGATGGCACTTTAGTATCAGGAATATGCGGCATCACATAAAAGGCCTCCGCATGAATCAGGTCGTATTCACCATTTTGAAGTTCTCGCTTCACTGCAGCGCGTTCTTTAAATGAGAAATTTCGAATGAGCAGCAGAGGAAATGGAGAGCAGATACTCAAAAACAAATTACGAAAGGTCCATGGGGACTTTGGACGCTCAAACACTTCAACCTTTTTGCAATATTTTGTTAATTCGGGAATAAAACGACGCTCCCCTTCATCCTTAATGAGTGAGAAGAGCGTGATTTCATGTTTTTTACTGAGGTGTTTAACCAGGTTGTACCATCTCGTTTGCCCTCCTGAGGTTTCAGTATTTGGCAAGAATGGAACAAGCA
>JAKAKU010000029.1 GCA_021824385.1 bacterium
TCTCTTTCCGTATGAACCATAAAAAATCATGGGAGTGAGGCTTTTCTCGACCGTAAGTATCGCAAAATCGCGCTCTTTGTCACCCATAACTTTTGTGGGTGTTACAAAAGTACCGTCTGAAAATGCAATTTTGGGTGATGGCTCTCCGTCGATTACATGAAAGTTTGTGATTATTTCATGTTCTGATACTGGGAAGCCTGAACCTTCTCCTAGGGATCCAATAATGCGCACGACTGACGTCTTTAAGGTTTCAGAAAGATCTTGTTCACGGCAGGCAAGCTTTGTGGCTCCTCCAAAGCGGTTTTCGATATTAATCAAACGTGTGTGAAGTGAGATGTTCATGAGCACCAGAACAATAATTGCAAATAGTGCATAAAAACGAAACGTAATTTTGCTAATTGCCAAACCCACGATCCAAATTAACCAAAACGCAAAACGAATACCGTAGATGCACGTACCAATAAAAATAATCCCGGATAGACCCAACCAAATAAAAAACACAAATATCTGAAGAACCTCGTATGGACTTAAAAATCGAATTAAAAGGGACAGTGGATAAATTACTAAAATGCTTGCCAGGTAGATTTTGCGGAAGTTCCTTTTTATTTTGTGTAACATGAGGACTTGCACGCAGTGTACCAGAACTGTTTCAGAATTATAACGCGCTAATTAAGAAGTATCTTTATATTTCCTCTGTTGAAAAAATGATGGCGCCGATGGTGTTGCCTGCCATATCCTTGAGCGCAATTACGGTTTGTCCAATTCCTTTGGGAAAGTCTACACTGGTTTCTGTAAATGTTCGCGTTACTCCATCGGCGATTGTTTTTTGTACTTCTCCTCCTTTGTCTTCAGTGTATTTTTTGGATACATTGGCGGCTGTTGTATCGGCAATAATAGTTGAATTGCGATCTACCACCACAATGTCGCGCTTTAAGCCAATGCCGATAGTTGCCACGTAGTTTTGAAGCTCTTTGGGGTTTTTGTACATTTCTCTCCCATTCATGCGATACATTCCTCCCATTCCCACAACCCGAGCCTGATCTTCGGCACTGCGATTGTGAAAGCCCAAAATACTCTCTTGAGCTTCGCCTGAATATGAGCGCCAGCCAGCCCTGAGAGCTGCATATTTAAAACCCAAAACCATGAGTGAAAGCACCAAAATGGCACAAACAATGACAAGCATTTTGTTGTCGGACTTTTTCTTTTGTACGGCCATATATAAATATGGTTCTTTTGGTGTTTCCTTGTCAAGTTATACGTATACATTGACGTAAATTAAGACTTATAGTATAATTTGGTATCGAATTTAGAGAGGTGTATTATGCACGACTCAAAAACTCTGGCTCGATTGGTTGGCCTCGTCGAAAACCCGGTAAACAAGAAGTTAAAGGCAATGCTCATCGACATTGCCGAAAACGATATCGGGAAAAAGACGGTGCGAGAGATTGAAGATAAAATGGACACCATAACCATTAAAGCTGGCGGCACTGAGGTGCCCGGAAGCGACATGATGGCATTGCTCTGCGACATGGTTGGCATCGACTCCCATATTTCGATGGAGTACACCATTGCAGCCGGACAGCACTTACTCATCGAAAAGCTCAAAGCTAAAGTCTGAGGTTTGGTCTTCCACTGTTTCACAAGCACCCACCTGGTGGGTGCTTTTTTTGTTAAAATACTGTGGTGAAAAATAAAACTGAAAGACACCATGCAGTCGACGCGCTTCGGGTTTTGGCGATCTTGGCTGTTGTTGCCATCCACACAAGTACTCGAACTATTGAAGCCGTAAATGGCAATATCGACTCCCTCCCCTTTTCTTTTTTGATTAATCAGGTTTCTCGTTTTGCAGTTCCTCTATTTTTTTTAATTTCAGGATATGTACTGGAGCTGAGTTACCCCAAACACCAAAATTACTTTGTGTATTTGAAAAAGCGATTCAATCGGATATTTTTACCGTATGTAGCATGGAGTGCTTTTTATTATGTGGTTATTTATCCAATTCACAATGTGAATTTTATTGATGCGCTCGTGGGGGGCAACGCTTCATATCAGCTGTATTTTATTCCCACACTACTCATCTTTTATAGTATCTTTCCACTGCTTCACGAAATATATCGTGTTCTTTCAAATAAATTTGTATTAATTTTGCTTATCGTGCTGCAACTTTTTTTGCTCTCCAGAGATTATTATGTTCATCCACTGCCGATTTTTTATCCGCTCGATATTGCGCTTTTAAATTATGTCTTTTTTGTTATTGGAATGGTTGCCTCGCATAACCAAAACACATTGTTTCGTTGGACAAAAAAGTATGCATTTGTACTTTTATTTTTACTCTTCGCCTCGGGATATGCGGTGACCCATGAAGCTCGAAACCTGTACACTGCTACTCACAATTATCTTGATTACTACTCATCGTGGCGGCCGAGTATTTTGGTCTACACTCTTATTTTTGCCTCATTTTTTTATTTTATATTTGATAAAACGAAGCGATTCCAAAAAATTGCACACAAGCTCTCACAGCTCTCGTTTTTTGTATTTTTTGTACACGTTGCTGTATTAGAAAGTTTTTGGAACCTAGTGGGTAAACAACTCTTTGAAAACATGCAAACATCAGTTGAAAAAGCAGTGTATCTGGTATTATTTTTTGGAATAGTTACCGGAGTTTCATATTCCCTTGCATTTTTGGTACACAAAATGCCCCACGTTTCAAAAATTACCGGATAGTAAGTTATAACCGTACCACCCCGAGTGCAAGAAGGCCTGACAAAATGAAGTACAACGCAACCAAATAAATGAGCGCTTTGGGAAACATAAGGATAAGAATTCCAAATAAAATTGAAGTAAGTGGGCTCAAATGAGAAATTGAAATCATATATACAGTATATTATATCTCTTCAACTTTTGACACGAGCGATGGATCCCAAAATAGCAGCCTCTCTTCTGGAAATAAATAGGCCCGAGTTGGAGCAAGCTCGATAAGAAACTCCGGTGTGTGGCTGACAATAATCATGGCTCCTTGATATTCCTTAATAGCTTCCAAAATGATACGTTGTGACATGACGTCCAAATATGTTGTTGGCTCGTCGAGAATAAGCAGGTTATGATTTTGCCCGGTTAAACATGCAATCGAAAGACGGGTTTTTTCTCCACCCGAAAGTGTTTCAACAATTTGAAATGCTTTGTCTCCGGGAAAATTGTAGCGAGCCAAA
>JAKAKU010000148.1 GCA_021824385.1 bacterium
GGTTAAAAAGATTCGTAATGTTCGAAAGAAATGTCGTTTCTTTTGTTTCCATTTTTGAAACAGAAACATCAGTGTGTGCAACAGGGCTCGTTGGGTTTGCGATAGGAGGAGCGGATACAGCCGCAGTGCTCGCAAAATAAGAAACATTACTGTCTTTCTTCCATCGGTAGAGGGTTGGTCCATACACCGCTCTAAAAAAAGCTGAAATCCATTCTTCCAATGGGCGCTCTTGCAAAGGAAGAAATGCAAATGCGGCACCTGCAATAACAAAAATAATAATCAGAGGCCACTTAAAAAGAGAAGGGAGGGGAGTTGCATAAATAACAAGCGCAAGGATTGCTCCTGCCGCAAGTTGGAAAAACTGTTTTAAGGTCATGTCACCCACCAGTCGAAACTGGTAAGAACTAATTTGTTGGGGAACTGGGTGTTGTTCAAACATATGAAAAAAGTGTCACTAAAAAATCTAATAGTGTACCACCTCCATCATCTCTTGTGTGAAGCCAATATTCAAGGAGCAGCAGTTTTCACAAAAAAATTAAACCCGATACTTGTAGTATCGGGCTTTTTTGTTTACCCACCTGATTTATAGGTGTGATTTTCTTTGTCAGCACCACAATTTTCGCAGAACTGACCATTTTGATAGTTATATTTCCGGCATTTACTGCATTGCCACCACTTGTTGTTTGGGCGTTGTGATGAATGTGTGGCGCAACGAGGATTTGTGCAAGTCATGCTTTTATCATCGTTCCACTGATAACAAACGGTACATCTCCACACGAGACTACTCCTTTAACGACTAAAAATCGGTTGTAAAACAAGCAAAACTACGACGATGGCTATGAGAAGGAGGGCAATGTTTTTGACATCCTCCCAGGGGATATCTTGCGATGAATTCGAACTGGTATCAGTATCTTCGGTTTCAGCCATTGGCTTCTCGACAATCGTTGGTATTGGTTTTTGTTTTGTAACCGAAATTTTGTATTTGACCCGATCTGACAGCGCCGTCTCGTAAAGCTCCTCAACAGCTGTTGCTGAACCATTCGGATCGGTTTTGAACCGGTCGAAAAAGATATCTACAGCCCCATATCCTAAGGAAGCAATAGACATTGCCTCAGGAAACCGGACAGTACTCAAGAACGGACAAACCTCTAGAACCATTATTCTGGTCATCCATACTGAAAAACCATAGTCTTCGGTTCTAATCCTTCTTTGATACGTAGATACTAAATCTTTTGCAGCAGCCACAACAGGCGCCGCCTTACGGTTCACTTTCCACGTCTCTACCGCAAAATCGACGAGCGCTGAAGAGATAGAGGAAGTGTCAATTTTTGTTTCGTGCGAGAACAAAGACTCTTCTGCTACTCCGAAAAGAACATATCGAGCGAGAAATGCCTCTGAATCATTACGAATACACTGTTCTGCAAGCTCTTTCGCGCGCTTACCATTCTTTTGATGCATATAAGCAAATGCTTGATACGCTCTCGCAGTGTTGCGATCAACTGAGATTGTTGCTGTTTGCTCTGCGAGAATCGCGTATTTGAGCATTTTTTCAAGCGAGTCTTGCTTGTTTGAAGAACTTTCTGAAAAGTAAGTCCTCTCTGCTTTGGAATACTCGTCCATGTAATCTTGAAATGTGCGTGCCATTTAAATCTCCAATCATACAGCCTATAAACGGTTTGTCGATTATATCCCATAGATACAAACATCTCAACTCCACTCTATTTCGCCAAAAAAATCACCTCGGCATGTATAACGCCGAGGTGTTTTTGTTAGTTACCACATTCATAACGGGCTGACTGCCCATTTTGAACGGTATCGATGTAATCGAGAGTTACCGTGTTAACGGACCGAAATTCTTCGGAAACTCGTTTTGTTTTATTGGGATTGAGTTTTATGCTTTGTCCATCTACCTTCCAATAGACTAAGATGTTAAAACTGGCACTTCCAATCCAATCTGGAACTGGGTCAATCCACACTTCTGTCTTGGAATGATGAATTAGTCCTTGTATGCTTTCACACAAACTGTTTCCATCAAGCGATTGGTTCGTTGCAGTTGGTGGTACATCCAATGCGTGTGCATCACCTGAAACGGCGAGCGTCTTTTGAATGGTCAGCACGTTTCCGGCACTGTTCCCAATACTGTTAATGATGTCTTGTGGCCCTCTGATAACTGGGCTCAAGATTGTCTGCAATCCGAGAACAACGGCAATGGCACCTGCAAGGACAGCACCTACTATAATGGCTGTGCGTTTTTTGTTAGCCCCTTTCTTCAGAAAGCTATACAAAACAATGATCACAGCAGGGATTAGTAAATAGGCAACCGTGGAGATGATTGAACCTCCAAGGCCAAACCTTGCAAATACGCTGCAATATCCAAAGAGAAGAACCAAAACGACCAAACATGTTGCAATTCCCCGCACCGTTATTGGCTTGTCGCTCGGCTTTCTAGTAGAACCCACTGGCTCGACAGGAGCTTCTTCTTGCTCTTCAACGGGCTCAGTTTCTGCTTCTGCAGTGGTTGTTATTTCATCAACAGTATCCATTTCCGGGACGCCTATTCGCTGCTTATCATAGGCGAGCTTCAGCGTGTCATCCATCAGGACTCGGTATGCTTCTTCAACTATTGCTGTTTTTGAACGTATACGGTTGTACTGAGCAATAATTTGCGGTTTACTAAAATTAGGCTCAGCACCCAGTATTTTATAGTAGTCAACATTTGGATCAAAGTTCACGATATCTCCCTGTTTAGACTATTTTGACGTACAGGAAATTATAACACTATAAGTCTTTTTTATCAAACACAAAGCACTTGATTTAAGCCCATAATTATGGTATAGTGTGGCACTTCTAGAAAGTTCCTACAGGAAGATATATGCTGTAGGTACTCATGCAAGAAGATACTAAAAATACTATGCAAGAACGTGGAGCCACCATCGGAATAGGTACTTCAATTAATAATGATCTTGGAGATCTCGCGCCTCATTCTTACGAATTTAATGGAAATCCACATGCTACTCCAGAAAAAGATGATCAAGAGCCAAAAGACAGATTTCAGATTGCAGAAGAAAATTTCTCCAAACTCCGCCAAGATTTAAAGGATAAAAAAATCACCCAAGATGAGTTCGCCAGTAAGGCGCAAAGCAATATGCTTACCATAGACGGCGTGTTATGGTCTCCGGGAGCACGAACGGGAACGT
>JAKAKU010000059.1 GCA_021824385.1 bacterium
CTATCTGAAAGCACTGCTACGTAGGTTTGAGGCCCTGCCTTTTCTAAGGCAGGGATTTTTATGTCAATTTATCCTTGAGTTCCCTCGTATTACTTATTTTTTGCCCCAAAGCGCTAAACCCTCCCACAACTGAATTCATCATATTTGAAGCATTCGTAAGATGCTTTTGAAGGGTGGTGAGGTTTTCTTCTACCTTTGTGTAATCCGTTTTGATGGCCCGGAGAGCCGAGAGAATTTCTTTGGCTTGTGCTTCTACTTTTTGTCCTTCAAAACTCATAAGAATTGCTTTTAGATAAGCATAAAAGGTTGTAGGGGACACGGGGAGTATGCGGCGGGTATTCGCATATTCAAATAGTGTTTCGCTGTTTACCACTTCGTAATACACCGCTTCTGAAGGAACATACATAAGGGCATAATCAATTGTGCCTTCCGCGGGGACAATATACTTTTTGGCAATTGAGTCGATGTGTATTTTTATATCCCTCACGAAGAGTTTATTGGCTTCGGCCTTTTCTTCGTCTGTTTTTGACGCCATCATCTTTTGAAAATTCTCCAGAGGAAACTTGGAATCAATCGGGATAATGCCACCACTGGTTTGAATCGCTGCATCAACTTTTTCCCCGGAGTGAAATGCATATTGTAGATGAAAACTTCCTTTTGGAAGTGACTGTGACAAAAGCTCTTTTAATACATGCTCACCCACATTTCCGCGCAGCTTTGGGCTTCTTAAGAACACTTGCAAGTCGCGCATGGAGCGACCAATTTCACTCATTTCTCCAACATTTCGCTGAACATCCGAAAGAAGTCGAGCAGACGAGTCAAGTCGAGCATTCAGAGATTCATTGCTTCTGGCCAAACTTTCCAGGAGTACTTGACGATCAGAAGATGAAGCATTTTGAAGCATCTTAACTATTTCAATAAGTTCCGGAGCGGTTCCACTCTTTTTATTAACGAGATATCCAAGAATGACAAATCCTGCAATAATAGTAAGGAGAATCAATGCAATTTCCACATACTCATACTACCACAAGAAGAAAACACGAAAGGGCAAAAATAACCAAACAAATTAAACTCCCTCCAGTAACGGGCATTTTGATCTTGAGTGTTGCGAGTCTCATACTGTGTGCATTCCTTGTTTTCTTCACCTCTCCCGAAAATATGTTCATGGTAAGCTTATTTTTTATTTCTCTTGGAGTATTGATCTGGAGTTTCTTCCGATTGTTACATTTTTCAGTGATAATTTCTTTTATTATTGCAATAACTATCATTGGGATTGTAGTTTTACGAATACTCCAAATGGCAAGCCTTCTTAATATAGTGTTGGTTATTGCTGTTGGTGTATGCTTTGTGAGCTTTGCAAGAAACCTAAACTAGTGGTTTAATTATTTAAATCGCTCTGCCCATGAGAACATCAGATTCGCCACTCGACCCTGAGTTACGGGAGGAAATTCTACACCTCCTTCCCCAGCTTCTGACAGACATCCACTCCGAAAAAGAAATGGAGACATTTTTGGAAGACTTTTTTAGTAAAAAGGAGCTTGAAGTGTTTTCAAAGAGACTTGCTATTTTGTATTGGCTCAAGCGCAAACGAAGTTATAAGGAGATGAAGGAACAAATTAAAGTAAGTAGTGCAACCATAGCCTCGATGCAAGACATCGTCACCCGCCCTGGCATTGAACTTGCTTGGAGAGTTCTTGAAGCAAATGAGTGGGCTGAGAAAATTAGTAGCAGAATTAGGGCAATTGTCGGAAAATAAGGTAAAATATACTTCACAACGCCTTATGAACAAATGGGTTACCAAACACGAGAAGCTTGTTTTGCGCCTCCTGGAAATTTTACCAGGGTTTGTTTCGTGGAATATCATTCTTTTTCCTTACTGGGGAATTTTCGTTATGCCTTCGGCGGTGGCTTACTTTGTACTCATCTTTAACATTTATTGGTTTTATCAGTCGTTCACCATTGCCATTAGCGCCACGATTTCACATCTTCGAATGCAAGCCTCTATGAAATATGACTGGGTATCAGATCTCCCGCTGTTTCCCGATTGGGAACGCGTTAACAATGTCGTAATTATTCCAACATATAAGGAGCCCCTTAAAACACTAATTCGCACCATCGATTCACTCGCCAAGCAAACGCTCCCAACAAAACAAATTACCGTAGTTCTCGCCATGGAGACAAAAGAGCCAAAAGAGGAAAGAGAAGAGAAAGTTGCCGAGCTTAAAAAAATATTTAATGGGGTATTTCGCGATTTTTTGGTAACCGTTCATACGCTCACGCATGGGGAAGTGGTCGGGAAAGCATCAAACGAGCGCTATGCCGCAATTGAAATAAAAAAACTGCTCGTTGATGAAGAGGGAGAGGATATCTCATACATTACGGTGACAAGCTGTGACGCTGATCACGTGTTTCACAAAAACCATTATGCAGCTCTCACCTATAAATTCTTAGATAATCCCAAAAGATATCTTCGTTTTTGGCAACCTGCCGTATTTTTCTACAACAACATCTGGAATTTGCCAGCACTTACTCGGGTGCCAAACACCTTTATGTCTATTTGGAATTTGTCACAACTCCCGAGACGCGATCGTTTAATTAATGGCCAGAATTATTCACTTTCTTTAAAGCTCCTCCATGAAGTTGATTATTGGGATGCAGACAAAATCCCAGAAGATTGGGGAATATTTTTCAAAGCATTTTATAAAATGAAAGGGGGGATTGAAGTAGAGCCCATCTATCTTCCGCTCTATACCGATGCTGCGGAGAGTAAAACGTTTTGGGGAACTCTCAAAAATCAATATGAACAGCTCAAGCGATGGGCGTGGGGAGCAAGTGATGATCCGTGGATTATTAAAAATTATTTTTTAACACCAGGAGTGCCATTTTGGGATAAAACCACACGGCTTATTTTTGTCCTGATGTCTCACTTTTTGTGGCCGGTAAACTGGTTTATCATTACAATTGGACTCACGCTGCCAACGCTTTTAAATCCTGCATTTGGCAGAACAACGCTTGGATATTTAGTTCCGCAGGTATCTTCATTTCTGCTCACCATCGCTTTGGTGTTTTTGGTCATCATGATTATTTTCGATAATATTTATAAACCACCACGTCCGGCTACTTTTCCACTCTGGCGTGCCCTCTTAATTCCATTCGAGTTTATTTTGATGCCTATCACCGGGTTTTTCTTTGGTGC
>JAKAKU010000013.1 GCA_021824385.1 bacterium
AATAATAGGTTGGAGAGGTAAAACTCGCGGCTGAAACTACACCCGAACCATTGGTATTAATCTTGTGCGTGCCGCCATCTAAATTTATAATTCCTTGAGTTGCAATGGTATTGGGACGTATCCAGAAACTTACCGTTTGGACGTTTTTCATCGTAACTGATCCGGTTACTTTGCTGCTGCTTCCATCAAAATACAAACATTTCCCACTGACGCAGAGATCTTCTGATTGCCAAACTGGAACGGTGGTCCCTCCGAGTGTGCCAGAATTTTGGTTACCTGAATTATCATGAGCAGTCGTGCTGTATCCTTCATCAAAACTCCAGTAATTTAATGCAGCAGTGCCTTTTTCTTCTGATCCGACAGTACCGACTGTTACACTCGTACCCGCTGTAAAATCTGCAGCTGAAAAACCGTTTGCCACATTTGGGTTACCATAATACATGTAGTAGTCAGTCGCTCCTGCCGGGAAGGTCGGAACATTTACATGGAGAACCGTGGAAGCACCACTACAACCCGAGGAAATATAATATTGCAACAGTGTCCCTGTATTGTCGGTAAATCGAATATCTCCGCAATCTGCTTGAAACTTGGTCGTGTCTGAAGTGTCGACAGTTACTGAAAAATATTTGTTGGTTTCAGCTGCGGTATGTGCCGTGATTGGAATTTTTTTTCGAAATGCCCAGCTATCGTTAAACCATGCGGCGTCAGCTTTCTGAGAGTGAAACAGCGAAAGTAAAATAACGGGGGTGAGAATGAGAAGTATTCCCAGTGAAATCCAGGTGCGTAGCTTTAATTTATGAGCTATATACTGAAGGCGTCCTGAGAAATTTCTGGAATGGTGCTTTTTCATCGGATAGTACATCAGGAAAAACAATTTTCCCTAGATACACTATACGACAATTGAGCCCGTTTGTGTAATTCACTCTGTCTATTTCGAATCGCGTTTTTTCTTCCACACTCTGTCAAAAAGAAGCGTACATTCAAACATGAGTATTAATGGAAGTGATAACAGTACATCTGCCAAAATAGAATCGGGAGGGAGGAAAATTGCAATAATAAATGAAATTACGTAGACATAGAGTCGGTATTTTGAAAGAAACTGCCGTTTTACAATTCCCAAACGCATGAGGAGTAGAAGTACTATTGGAAATTCAAACAATATTCCCATGAGTGCTGCGGTTAGCATAATAGTGGTAAGAAGTTGACTAATATCCAGCACGTTCCCGATGCCTAAGGAAACCGACCGGGCTAAAAAGATGTCTATTTGCCATTTCATGACGAGCGCCCCGAAACAAAAACCAACGACAAAAAGAAATAACGAAAAAGGGATTAACCGTACCACAAGCGTATATTCCCTTTTTTGGAGAGCTGGTCGCACAAACGATAGAATTTGATACAAAATGAGCGGAAAGGTAATAATTACTCCACACGCGACTCCACAACTAATCGCTAAGTTTATAAATTGGAATGGGGAAGTAAATACAATGTTCACTCCTTCTAAATGCATTATCTTTATCAGAAGTCCTATGATTTTTTCGTAAAAGAAAAACCCAAATGAAGTTGATCCCACAAAAAATAAAACGGTAGTAACAACGCGTCGTCTGACTTCATGCAAAAAAGGCGCAAATTTTTCTACTGCTGCTTGAACTTGGGGTGAATCTAACGATGGTAGGTTTTCCACTAAAACAGTTTATCAGAATGAATGAAATATCAGAATGAACGTAGTCTCAGAATGAATGAAGTTCCGGAAGAGGAGGGTTAACTCTTTTTTTCTTTATCGTCATCGCCGGCAACGTCTCGAGAAGCTTTTTTAAATTCTTTCACTGCGTCACCAAGTCCTTTGAAAAATTCAGGGATTTTCTTACCACCGAATAACAAAAGGATAATCGCACCGATTACGATCCATTCTGTAGGCCCAATTGATTGCAACATATATTAATTTGTGTCGTGATCTGCAGGCTTTTGTGCGTCTTCAATGACTTCAGTAAAGCCGGTTTTTATTTTTTTAATTTCTTTCAATGTTTCACCGGCCGAGCGTGCAATTCCCACAAGCACTTTTCGACCAAAGAGAAGCATAAGAATAAGTGCTAAAACAATAAGTTCTGTGGGTCCAATATTTCGTACAAAATCCAACATAGATATTTAAGCCATCCTACAACTGTTTTAAAAAAAACACAAGAGATCAAAAACTCATGAGGTTTTCATTGATGCTCTGAACCAAAATTCTCCATCAAAATACTCGAGACTTTTTGTTTCAACATTAAATCCAAAGGTTCCACGCTTTGCATTTTTTGGCCGTGAGCTTTCATTCCATGAGGCAAGTGTGGGAAGTCCAATTGCCAGCGCAAGCCCTTGTCCAATGTCTACGCGCAGTTGTGAGTTTTTAGCCATTTTTTAGATTATACAGAAATTTTCTCCATGATTAGGGTAAGCCATTCGGTCCCCGTCCAGTATTCAAGGCAATGTATCTCGAGATTAAATCCAAGAACTCCACGACGAGGTTTCTTTGGTCTCCCCGCATTATTCCATGTGGGAATGCGATGTTGGTTGGGAACTGGTGACAGTGGGTTTGTAATACCAATAGACATTCCACTTGAGTTGGCAGTTTGAGTACTCACAAAATATGAATTTTTGAAAAATATTGGCTTTTGTTCTGGGATTGGTGCAGGTATGATTGGAATTTTTACTGAAGGGGAAACTGACGCAGATTCACTTACACGTATTGGTGTCGTAGAAGGAGAAACAGAACTGCTTGGTACTGACGGTGCGGCAGAACCCGAAGATGACGGTGAGACAGAGGCAGATCCCGAAACGACAGTTGACGGTGACACACTCGCAGATGGTGAAGCTGACGCCGACGGAGAATCACTGGCACTTGGACTTTGTGACGCAGATGGAGAAGGGCTCTGGCTGGCTGATGGAGAGAGAGATCCAGAAGGAGAGCCCGCGGATGGAGAAATGCTTCCCGATGGAGAAAGTGATGCACTTCCACTCGCCGACGGTGAGACAGATGCTGATGGTGAGGTTGAGGCGCTTGGACTTTGACTTGCCGAAGCTGATCCTTGAGATGGCGAAGCACTGGCACTTGGACTGGTTGATGCCGAGGTACTTGCACTTGGACTCTGACTTTGTGATTGACTGGTCGATGCAGATGGACTGATCGAGGCAGATTGTGACAAAG
>JAKAKU010000146.1 GCA_021824385.1 bacterium
ATGTACAACAGAAATAGGATCTTTACTTTGCCACACATTACGGCCAATCGCGAAGCCGGCAGCTCCAGTACGGACAATAACTTTTGCGGTGTCGGTAAGTTGATACGGCGTGTCCATTCGCGGTCCCCCCACCACAAAAACCTTTGCATGTCCGGCATTTTTGACCACCCACCTAAAACTGCCCTCATCTCCCGTATATTTCACAATAATTGCATCAGCATTCAGTTCCATTCCCACCCGAGCAGCATATGCAACTGTGTCCGAATGCTCAGGCTGCAGGATATCGTCCCCCGTTATGTACATCCAGACAAAAACAGCCAAACCTTTTTCGTGTGCTTCTCTTTCAATACGGCCAAATTCAGCAATCATTTCAGATTCATAGAGTGACCCCACATGAATCACATATCCCACTCCTACTGCTCCAAATGAGATAGCTTCTTCTACCGAACAATTTTGAATTGATTTGGGCTCCTTGTCTGCTCTAAATGAAGTTTTTCCATTGAGTTTTACAATCAACGGAATTTTATGAACATACGGATCGTAATATCGCGCAGCAACTCCCTTCTGACAAATAAACCCCGTGAATCCACCGGATTCTGCTAACTCCAATGCGAACGTGGGTTCTACACTCCGCTCATCAAAATGAGCAGGACCATATTCAAAACCGTGGTCATATGCAAACAAGAGCCCATGCCCGTTTTTGAGAAATTTATCAACAACTCGATACTCCTGATTCATACATCCAGATTAGCACAAAAGACAAGAGTTGCAGTAGTAGAGATAAGAAGTTCATACTAATAAGTAAGATGAAAAACGGTGGTTTCACCCACATTTTATTACTTGCTGTCGTGCTGATACCGACGATTTTACTCGTAGCAAGTTACCTCCTTTTTGGAACAATAAACCCAATTGAAGCATATCGTTTTGCAAATCGAAGATATCCACCTGGCTCGATTTATACCTCACCAAAAACATGCTCATCTGACACAGACTGTGGTGAGAGTGTTTGTAATCAAGCATATCCATCTACCTGTTATTCCTATAAGTGTGTTCAAGGAACTTGTATAACTGAAGTTAAGAAATACGGAAAATGAAAAATAAAGGCTTCGCTCCAATAGTTATTTTGATTGTTTTTTTCGCGAGTATTCTGATTCTAATTTTTGTGGTCGCACCTTTTTATGGGTTTAGACTTTTTGACCGCACCAGTGCAACCATTGACCCTGGATTTTCAAACAGGCAGCCCGAACCTGTGGCATGTACCATGGAAGCAAAGTTGTGCCCTGATGGAAGTTATGTGTCAAGAAGTGGGCCCAAGTGTGAGTTTGCTGCTTGCCCTACAACTAAAATACCAACCACAAGTACTCCCACTCCGGTGTCTCAGCAAAGACGGTTTTAGTCTTCATTTTGTATTTCTCAAAAACGCCCATACTGAAACAGTCCCCACAACAGCAACAATTGCAAAAACGTAGAGCGGAAGTGTTGTGAAAAATAAGGCTTCGTTTGTTTTTGATATGGCACTTGTGGAGATTGGAATATTGCTTACTACTTTTGGATATGCACATGGTCTTCCTGTTGAGGTATATCCAAATGATGCCGCAGAACTCGTTGCAAAACAGTCATCTGCCCGCGAATTGAAGAGTGTTGCATATGGCAATACAAAATTAACTAAACCCACTACAAATAAAAACATGAACCAACTGATAAAAATATTTCGTTTTCTGTTCACGAAACTAGTTTAACGAAAATTCTTCCGTATGAATATGCCCATGCCGAATACCGAGCCTATTAAATTGTGCTCGAAGAGACTTCATCATTGGAGGCGGTCCACAAACGAAAATATCAGCCCGACTAATGTTCTTACTCTTTTCTACTACTTGCTCCGCCGTTAAGTGTCCTTCACTATTTGTAAATATTGGAATCACGGTTAATCCTTTTTTTTGAGTTTCAAGCTGTTTCAGGTATTCAAGTTTAAATGCTTCTTCTTTATTTTTTACGACATAATACAAGTCAGTTGTGTACACACCATTTGCTGGAAGACTTTGCGCCAAACTTAAAAATGGCGTAATCCCGATTCCTCCGGCAATCCAAATTTGCCGTGCCCTGTTATGGAAATAATATGAAAAACGACCAAATGGCCCTTCAATCAAAACGGGAGTTCCAACAGGGACAGAATGAATTTTTGAAGTATAGTCACCTTCACTCTTTATGCACATACCGAGTGGCGAGGAATTTGAATACACAATAGAAAAAGGATGTGTTTCAGTAAACCCGGGTATTTGAAATTTAAAAAAAGCAAACTGACCTGGAATAAATACCATATGTTCTTTTTCTGGAACAAGCGTAATTTCAGTTACACTCCCCGTTTGTGTTACGGTTGATACTTTATATTTGTATTTTTTAACTAAAAAGCGACTGAGTGGAGAGCTTCTATACACTCCACCCACAACTGCAATAAAGCTTACAATGCTCACATATACAGTTAATGCGACTGACGCCGATACGTCGCTCGGAACAAAAAGCCCATGTACCGCTCCAATAACAAATACCACAGGTAAATATTTGTGTGTAGCTTTCCAAATTTCATACGGAAGCTTTACAAACAGTGTCAAAATCAAAAGTGCGCTCAGTAACAACACAGCACTCAAGCCCAAGTTACGTGCCCAATTCCCGTAGGTGGGAAGTAACAGGCCTAAGCCGTATGTCGAAACCAGCCCCAAAGGATGAATAAGTAACAAAATCCAGACTGAAACACCAATAAGATGGTGTGTTACATACATTTTGTTGAGTGGTCCAAATACTTTCTCTACCCAAGGAAACCGAGCAGCCAAAACAATATTGAATGCAAAAAGGGTAAATCCAAGAAGCGCGGTGATTTGGCCGAGGCTATTAAATATTAAAGGAGTTGAAGAGAAGCGAGCAAGCGATGGGTCAATGACAAACCACAGAGTCAGTGGAATTACACACAACACCACTATTGTTGCCTGCAATCTCCCCATGTTATCCCTTCTTTCGTTTTACTGCTCGTTTGGCTTTTTCAACTATATGATCTACCGTTAAACCGTATTCTTCCCACAATTCATTTGGCAGTCCACTCTCTCCAAATCGATCTTCTACCGCGACTATCTCGATGGGCACCGGTAAATTTCTTCCAAGTGTTTCTG
>JAKAKU010000105.1 GCA_021824385.1 bacterium
ATTCCCCCGTTCTCGTTTCTTCGCCTGCCTCACGAGCAGTTTTACATTCAGGGCATTCGCGTCCTACACTTTGCGTGGCAATTTTAATGCGTGGTGCATTTTTTTCGACTTCAATAAGTTGCTTATCAAACGGACCCCAAAAATTCTTAATTTCTTTATGCCAGTCTAGAGAACCGGCAGCAACTTTATCCAAGTTGTCTTCCATTGCAGCAGTAAACCCATACTCAAAAACATCGGGGAAATTACTTACCAAAAAGTCGTTGACTGCAATTCCCACACTTGTCGGGGTAAACTTGCCCTCATCCTTTTCCACATAAGCTCGAGCTTGAATAGTGGAAATAGTCGGTGCATAGGTTGAAGGTCTACCGATGCCGAGTTTTTCCAAGGTTTTAATGAGTGACGCTTCGTTAAATCGTGCTGGTGGCTGTGTAAATTTTTGTTCAGACAAAACCTTGTTCAAGGTTAACGCTTCGTCTTTGTTTACATTAGGCAATATGACAACGCCATCTTCATCGGTCTTTTGCGGAAAGAGCTTTCTCCATCCATCAAACTTCATGATTTGTCCAGAAGTTCGGAGCGTGTATTCAGTCTCCGTACCAGAGGCTAAAACACTAATCGCAGTTTCATCAAAAATAGATTCGCTCATCTGGGAAGCCATAAAACGCCTCCAAATAAGGTCATACAGACGCTGCTCAGCAGGTTCAGTGAGGTTTTGGTTATTCAAAGCATTGGCCTTTGTCATGTCTGTTGGGCGAATGGCTTCATGTGCCTCCTGTGCAAGTTTGCTCTGCTTTTTGTAGAAGTTTGGAGATTCTGGTAAATAATTTGCTCCAAAATTGTTTGAAATATATTTTCGAGAAGCATCAATCGCTTGAGCGGCAATGTTTACTGAGTCGGTACGATGATAGGTAATGACACCTTCTTCGTACAGTTTTTGTGCCAAACTCATGGTGCGTTTTGCAGACCAGCCGAACAGACGTGCACCAGCCTGAGTCATGGTTGATGTCGTAAACGGAGCGTATGCGTGTTTCCTAACTTCGCGCTTTTTTATGTCTAATATTTTGTAATTACTTTTCTCCAAACCCTTCACCGCATTTTGTGCGTCAGTTTCGTTGTGAATTTCAGCAGTTTTTCCGTTTATTTTCGAAAGATTTATTACAAAGTTTTCATTTGAAACAGACTTTACATCAGCACCGATTTCCCAATATTCCACAGGTTTAAAGGCTTCAATTTCTCGCTCTTTTTCCACAATAAGTCTGACTGCAACCGACTGTACCCGACCTGCTGATAAACCAATACGAACTTTTTTCCACAACAGTGGTGAAACTTTATATCCCACGAGTCGATCCAGTACCCGTCGTGCAGTTTGTGCGTCTACCAGATGTGCGTCCACATCATGCGGGTGTGCAATTGCTTCCTCAACGGCAGACTTGGTAATTTCATGAAAGACAATTCGGCGTATATGTTCAGGAGTTACTTTAAGTTTTGCGTCACTTAAAATTTCTGCAACATGTGCCGAGATGGCTTCCCCTTCTCGATCAGGATCTGTTGCGAGAAATATTTCTGTTGCTTTTTTTGCAGCAGCTACAATTGCTTTAATGTTTGCTTCTTGCTTTGGTACATTCTCAAACACAGGCTCAAAGTTTTTTTCAACATCAACTCCAAGTTTACTTTTTGGTAAATCTTTAATGTGTCCTTTTGTGGCCACCACATCGTATCCGTCTCCAAGGAAACGGTTGAGTGTTTTAGCTTTTGTGGGCGACTCAACAATAATGAGATTCATAGATTAGAGCTTATAGAGAAACGATCAAGAAAGAAACGGTCAAATTAAAACGAACTGGATGATACCACACTTTTGAGCGTAAATGTATCAATTTGAGCTTGACATTACTACAGGGTAGTGGTATAATGTTTGTAGAGTTAAGAGAATTCATATAGGGGAGAAACCAGAATGCGCAAGATTATTAAGATTGTGATTATTTTTGCAGTATGTGCGGCGGTAGCCGGCGCGAGCCCGCAAATCGCAAAGATGATCGTACACCGAGCTGAGGATGTAAATGTCACGGTTACTATCATCTGCGTCGTTGATGTTCTGCTTGCGCTGGTCAAGGCGTTTTTGGTCTTAGACCAAAGCAGCCAGCCGGCATACTTGAGTCGACGATAAGTCGACACACACAAGGGGCGATACTAATATCGCCCCTTTTCTTTGCCCAAAAATCATTTCCTCAC
Source organism: bacterium (assembly GCA_021824385.1). GTDB lineage: Bacteria > Patescibacteriota > Microgenomatia > UBA8517 > UBA8517 > UBA5941. The sequence continues at coordinate 2,230 of JAKAKU010000105.1, forward strand.
ATGAAACCAATAGTCGAGCGCTTCTTTTGCAATTGGGGCTGCAACCTTACTTCCTTCCCCTCCTTTTTCTACGAGCACGGTGAGTATTATTTCAGGATTCTCTGCTGGTGCAATTACCGTAAACCACGCATGTGTTTCTTTACTTCCTGTTTCAGCTGTTCCCGTTTTACATGCAACTTTTGGTTCAAAATCAAAAAATGGATAGCCAGTTCCACCTGTTGTACAGGCCTCTTGCATTCCTTTGTAAATAGTGTCGATTGTTGACGGAGAAATAGAAAGCTTCTTGCAGGTAGGTTTATTTTGAAATGTTAAGCTTGGAGAACACAAAAATCCACCATTCGCCATTGTGGCAGTCAGCAAATTTGCTTGAAGCGGAGTCATGAGAGTATCGCCTTGCCCGATTGAAAAATGGTAGGTGTTTCCTAAAAACCAACGTTCATTTAAGACCCGCTGTTTCCATTCTGGAGACGGCAAAAGTCCGCCAACTTCTCCTGGTAAGTCAATTCCGGTCTTTTTTCCCACTCCAAACTGCCCGGCCCAATGTACGAGCCGGTCAATACCAGTCATTTCTCCAACTTTATAAAAGAATGTGTCAGTGGACCGAGCAATTGCACGTTCTAAATTTATATTCCCTTCAGTTTTTCCGTACTGCGAAAAATACCACGTAGAGTAATTAAAGCTATTTATAGAAATGCTTCCTGTATCTTGGTATATGAAGTCTGGCGTAATAATGTGGTCTTCCAATGCTCCGGTTGCTACAACAATTTTAAAAACTGAACCAGGGTGATACGCACCGCTAATTGCGCGATCAAATAAGGGAAGTGTAGAGTCTGAAAACAAATTGGTAACGAGCGCATCGTTTGTCGGATTAGAGGTTAAAAAAATTGACGGGTCAAAAGAATGATTCGAATACAAGGCCAAAATCTGCCCG
>JAKAKU010000134.1 GCA_021824385.1 bacterium
CGAACAAGTTTATTGTCTGTATCAAACGTGAGCTTTAAATTTGCTTTATCGACGCCTGACTTTGCAATCAAACTGTTTATACGAACGGTTGTGTATTGCAAGTAAGGACCAGAATTGCCTTTCATATTTAAAATTTCGTCCCAGTCAAAAACAATATCTGAAACAGGGTCGCGTTTAAGCTCATTCCACTTTAATGCGCCAATCGAAACAGTATCGACCTCGACTTTGTTTTCTCCACTGAGAGACGAGGCTTTCTCATGCGCCTCCTTTAAAACATCAGAAAGCCAAATAACATTTCCTTTTCTGGTGGACATCTTTTTATCTTTGAATCGAAAAAGTCCGTGTTTCAAGTGGATGCGCTGCCCTTCTTTTACCCACCCAAGCATTTTTTCTATTTCAAAAAGTTGCTGAAAGTAGAGTGATTGTTCTCCACCTACTTCGTTTACAATTGTTATGTCCTTTCCATATCTTTCGTTGGTAAGTCGCCATTTATCAGCAGCCAAATCACGGGTTGCATACAGCGTTGCGCCATCTTTTTTTATGATCATAAGCGGTGGATATTTCTCGTCATCAAAAAAAACAAGTTTTGCACCATCATCACCGTCTTTAATTAGACCTTTTTCGTGTAATTCCGTAACTACAATATTCATCTTGTCTTCAAAAAAGCTTTCACCATACCCCTTACCATTGTTTTCTGTAAACGTTACTCCAAGCTTTTTGTAAATTGCATCAAATTCCTTCCATGACCAGTCAATGCACTTTTGCCAAAGCCTTCGAGCCTCAGTATCATTGTCTTCAAGTTTTTTGAACCACAGTCGAGCTTCATTTTCTAGTTCAGGATTTTTTTCAGCTTCTTCATGAAACTTTACATACAGCGCAACAAGTTCTTTGACTGGATTTTCACTGTTTTCAATTTGAAGTTCGTCTCCCCACGTTTTGATGGCATAAATTTGCTTTCCAAATTGGGTACCCCAATCTCCAAGATGATTGTCTCGAAATACTTCGTATCCTTGTGTTTCGAGAAGATTTGCGACTGCGTCGCCAATAATAGTTGATCGAAAATGTCCAATGGTAAACGGCTTGGCTATGTTTGGAGAACTATATTCTACGATAACTTTTTTTCTGCTTTCTACACTGTTTTTTCCATATTCGTTTTTTTGAGACAAAATACTATTAATTTCAGCGATTACGACTTCATCAGACAAAAAGAAGTTGATAAACCCGGGCCCCGCAATTTCTATCCTTGAAACAATTTTTTTTAGGTCAGAATTCTGATTGAGTTTTTCTACCGTTTCGAGAGCAAATTCACGCGGATTCTTGCCGCTTTGCATAGCAACGTTTGTCGTATAATCCCCATGTTCAGGCCGATCGGCAAACCCAAGCTGAATCGTTTCAAATTGAGTTGCCTTTTTAAGAGCAGAAATAATTTCGTCTCGTGCTTTCATGAGGCAATTGTAGCAGAAATGAGCAGTATATATTTCGCAAAACCCCGTTCCTGTAGTATACTATAGGAACAATCAAGTGAAGTACTGGAGTTGCAATGAAAATCTCTTGTTTGGGAGTAATTTCAACAATTTTTCTCCTCGTCTTTGCATCGTTGATCGGAGAAACATCACCAAAACAGCATTTTTCGTATTGTCCCGACAGCTCACCAAGCACCATTTCGGTTGGCATGACTGCATATGTCGTGCATGTATCAGAAGGCAGTTTCCTTCCGCTGTATTCAGAAGCATATGCTACAGGTGGCACAAATGGCGGTGTTGCCAATGGCGCGGTGTTGACCATTGCAGATGGTCCCTATTGTTCTCAAGGAACAACATGGTGGAAAGTCAGGAGTGGCAACTTAACTGGCTACGTTTACGAAACAAAGGATGGTGTACGGTATCTCTCACCAACGAAATAACTGCAAAAACTCCTCTTCGTACAAAAACGAGGGGAGTTTTATTTTGCCCATACCTGTTCCCCGTCAGTTTTTACTTCTATTTCTCCATCTTGATCAGTTCGGTATGTTTTTATATTAAAGTTACGAAGCATGTCGAGTACTTCTTGGTTTGGATGACCATATCGATTTTTAACTCCAACAGAGATTGCAGCAAGACGTGGATTGACTGCTTTTAGGAAACTTTCAGTTAAGCCATGTTTTGATCCATGATGGGGAACTTTTAAAAAGTAAGCATGGGGAACTAAATTTTGCGAAAGCATTACCTCTTCCGACTTTTGAGATGTATCACAAGTAAAAAGAGCGGTGAACTTTTGGTACTGTAAAAGTACAATTGCACAAAAATCATTGGTTACGCCGTCTACACTTCCCAAGACAGTGTTAGATTCTTTCGGATGAGAATTTCTGTCAAAAAAAGTTTGATTGGGGAAAACAACACTCAACTCAATTCCATTCACTTTTATATCTTTACCCGCTACAGCTGAAAGTGTACGGATATTTTTTACCTGGACTATTTTTTTTAATTCTTCAAAATTTGAAGAATGTGAATTGCTGTCAACTGGACTTGCCAGAAAATGTTCTATTTTGTAACGCCCAAACATTTGAATAAAACCAAACGAGTGATCAGAATCCGCATGCGTCATGATTGCAACCTCAATTGTTCGATCCCAAAATGGCATATGAGAGCCCAAGCAACTTTCTATTGCATTATTGGGTCCGGCATCTATAACAATCTGACTCTGACCTTTTACAATTAAAATTCCATCTCCCTGGCCCACATCACAGATATATATATGCAGTTTGTTGTCGGGAATCTGAGAAGTAAGTGCAATCGAAACTAAAACACATAAAAATATAATAAATAAATATTTCATTCACAACATAACGATTTTGACAAAATACCAACAAAATGGGTAACTCACAAGAAATAATGCTTTTCCTAAGGGTTCAAAAATGAGTGTCGCCACACTCCCTACCATTCCAATGATGGTTATATACGGTACGGTCCATAATACAAGTACATTCCAAAACGGTGACAGTACATTAAATTCGTGAAATACAAATAGTGAAACCGGAAGAGTCCCCACTTGTGCCGCTATGCTCATGGCGAGTGCATCACGGATCAAAGGTGCTTTTTTGAAGTACCTTTGAAGTTTTTTGCCGAGTAATAATATTCCTGTTGTTGCGCTAATACTTAATTGAAA